>BBBN01000099.1 GCA_001311585.1 Thermus sp. JCM 17653 | reverse complement strand
CGCCACCGCCCCGCCCCTTCCGAGGTCCCACCCTTTCTGCCGGAAAGGCGCCCGCCCCAGGTCCGGGTGGCCTACGCCTGGGACCGGGCCTTCTCCTTCTACTACCCCGAGGCCTTGGAGCTTTTGGAGGCCCTGGGGGCGGAGCTCGTCCCCTTTAGTCCCCTCGAGGACGAAACCCTCCCCGAGGCGGAAGCCTCCTCCTCGGGGGCGGCTACCCGGAGCTTTTCGCCGCAAGGCTCTCGGAAAACCGGGCCATGCGGGAGGCCATCCGCCGCTTTCCCGGTCCCGTGGTGGCCGAGTGCGGGGGGTACATGTACCTCGCCCAGGGGCTTTGGGTGGGGGAGGGCTTCTTCCCCATGGTGGGCCTGGTCCCGGGGGAGGCCCGCATGGCGGAGAGGTCCGTCCTCGGCTACCGGGAGGTGGAGGCCCTGAGGGACAGCCCCGTGGCCCAAAGGGGCCAGGTCTTCAAGGGGCACGAGTTCCACTACGCCCGCCTGCCCTCCTCCCCAAGCCCCGCCTGGCGCCGGGTAGGGGGAGAGGAGGTGGAGGGCTTCACCGACGGGCGGGTCTTGGCGAGCTTCGTCCACCTGTACCTCCCCGCAAGGCCCGAAGGGGCGGAGCGGCTCCTCGAGAAGGCCCTAGGCTCCTGACACTTCCCTGACGGAACTCCCCCAGAATGGTCCCTGGGAGGTTAAGGATGAAGCGCAGGGACATCCTGAAAGGTGGTTTGGCGGCCGGGGCCCTGGCCCTCTTGCCCCGGGGCATGGCCCAGGGAGCCCCGCAGAACCAGCCCGCCCTCGGCCGGAGGTACCGCAACCTCATCGTCTTCGTCTACGACGGCTTTTCCTGGGAGGACTACGCCATCGCCCAGGCCTTCGCCCGCAGGCGCCAGGGCCGGTCCTGACCCTGGAAAGGCTCCTTTCCCGCTACCCCACGGGCTTGGTGAACACCTACAGCCTGACCAGCTACGTCACCGAGTCCAGCGCCGCGGGGAACGCCTTCTCCTGCGGGGTGAAGACGGTGAACGGGGGCCTGGCCATCCACGCCGACGGTACCCCCCTCAAGCCCTTCTTCGCCGCCGCCAAGGAGGCGGGGAAGGCGGTGGGCCTGGTGACCACCACCACCGTCACCCACGCCACCCCGGCGAGCTTCGTGGTCTCCAACCCCGACCGCAACGCCGAGGAGCGGATCGCCGAGCAGTACCTGGGGTTCGGGGCCGAGGTGTACCTGGGGGGTGGGGACCGCTTCTTCAACCCGGAAAAGCGTAATGACAGGAAGGACATCTACGCCCTCTTCGCCCAGAGGGGCTACGGGGTGGTGCGCACCCCTGAGGAGCTTTCCCGGTCCAACGCCAGCAAGCTCCTCGGGGTCTTCTGGGATGGCCACGTGCCTACGAGATAGACCGCCGCTTCCAGGGGCTAAAGGTGCCCAGCCTCAAGGAGATGGTGCAGGCCGCCCTGCCCCGCCTCGCCGCAAGCCGCCAGGCTTCGTCCTCCAGGTGGAAGCAGGCCGCATCGACCACGCCAACCACCTAAACGACGCCGGGGCCACCCTATGGGACGTCCTGGCCGCCGACGAGACCCTGGACCTCCTGGTGGGCTTCGTGGACCAGCACCCGGACACCCTTCTTCTCCTGGTCTCCGACCACGCCACCGGGGTGGGCAGCCTCTACGGGGCGGGCCGCAGCTACCTGGAAAGCTCCGCTGGCATTGACCTCCTGGAGCCCCAGCGGGCCAGCTTTGAACACATGCGGCGGGTCCTGGGGAATAGCCCCGACGCCAACCAGGTGAAGGAGGCCTTCCGGGCCATGAAGGGGGTGGCCCTCCAGGACCAGGAGGCGGAGACGGTGGTGCGGGCCATCCGGGAGAGGGTCTACTGGCCCGAGGGCGTGCGCCACGGCGTCCAGCCCGACAACACCCTGGCCTGGGCCATGGCGCAGAGGAACCCCCAGAAGCCCGACCGTCCCAACATCGGCTGGTCTTCCGGCCAGCACACGGCAAGCCCTGTGGTGCTCCTCCTCTACGGCCAGGGCCTCCGCTTCCTGAACCTAGGCCTTGTGGACAACACCCACGTCTTCCGCCTCATGGGGGAGGCCCTGGGGATCCGTTACCAGAACCCGGTGATGTCCGAGGAGGAGGCCTTGGAGGTCCTGAAGGCCAGGCCCCAGGGCCTGCGGCATCCCGAGGACGTCTGGGCTTAATACCACCCCATGCTGGCCCATGCCAGCATGGGGCCCCGGTACCACGCTGGGGTATAAAGCGCCTACGTAGGGTGGGGGATGGGGGCTCCTACCGGCATCCCCCCGTGGGCGTAGAGTCGGTAGCCCGTGGGGCGCACGTAGGCCACTGGGCTGTGGCCCGTGTTTGGGTCGTCAAGAGCCATCGTTAGGTAGAGACAGTAAGTACAAGCTGATGTAATCGTGAATAAAAGCACAAATAGCTCACCTCCCATACACCTCCTCCACCTCCCGCAAAAGCTCCCCCAAGTCCCCCACAGGCCTCCGGCAGGCCCCACGGGTACAGAGATACCCTTTCCCCGCCTCCTTCCCCCTCAGAGAGGGGAGGGCCTCCTCCGGCCCCAGGATGGCCTGGGTAAGGGGCAGGTAAAGGCCCAGGGCTTCCTCCGCCAGGGGGGAGGGGAGAGGAAGGGCGAGCTCCGACCCCTCCCCCAGAAGGCGGTGGACCAGGAGGAAGCCCGGCAGGGCATGGGGGTAGCGGCCAAGCCAAAGGGCCCTGGCCGCCAAAAGTTCCCGCGCCCACGCTCGGTAGCGCTCCTCGGCCAAAATTCCTCCCAGGCGCCAAAAGGCCTCGGCCAGGGCGCTTTCCCCTGTGGGAATGGCCCCCTCCTCCACCCCGATGGCAGGAAGGGGTAGGGGCGCATAACCGGGGCTAAACTCTACTCGGGCCTTCTCCGCCAAAACCCTGGCCTGTTCCAGATAAGGCCATTCCCCCGTGGCCCCGTAAATTTCCAGAAGGGCCAAGGCAGCAAAGGCCTGGTCCGCGAGAAAGGCCTCCTTCCCCAGGGCGCCCCTCCACCAGGTGTGGCGGAGAAGGCCATTGCTTCGCATCTTCTCCAGGAGAAAATGCGCTCCCCTTCGGGCGGCCTCCAGGTAACTTCTCTCTCTTAGAAGCCTACTTGCTTCCGCCAAGGCCCGGACCGCCAGGGCCGACCCATCCGCCAGAACCTTGTCGTCCAGAGAAGGGGGGTAGCGCTTCCTACGGGCGGCGAGGAGCCTCGCCCGCACCTTTTCCCTCCACAGGGGAAAGGTTTCCCCCAGGGCCTGGGCCACCTCCTCCTCCCCCCAGGCGGTGAGCACCGAGCGCTCCCCCAGATCCTTCCCCAGGGCGAAGTAGCGGCGGGCTAGAGGAAAGTCCTCGGCCAGGGCTTCCTTAAGCTCACCTTCCGTCCAGGTGTAGTACCGCCCCTCCTCTCCCTCGCTCTCGGCATCCAGAGCGGTGAAAAAGCCTCCTTCGCGGTGTTGCATGGAAAGGAGCCAGCCTAAGGTTTCCCGCGCCACCCGCAAGAAAAGGGGCTTCCCAAAAAGCTTATAGGCCCCTAGGTAGCCCGGGCCAAGAGGGCGTTGTCGTAAAGCATCTTCTCAAAGTGGGGTAGCCTCCAGAAGCGGTCCACGCTGTAGCGGTGGAACCCACCCCCACCTGGTCGTAGAGGCCCCCCAAGGCCATGGCCTGCAGGTTCGGGGGAGGATGGCCCTGGCCCTCTCCTCCCCCCTCCAGGCCACGGCCAGGAGGTAGAGGAGAAGGGGGCCCTGGGGGAACTTGGGGGCGGGGAGGAAGCCGCCCCACTCGGGGTCAAAGCTTCGGGCAAGGGCTTCCAGGGCCCGCTCCTCCACATCCGGAGGGACGGGGCCCGGAGGCGGGGCCAGGCTTCGCCAGAGGGCCTTGGCCAGCTTCTCGGCCTCCCCCTCTAGCTTTTCCCGCTCCTCCCGCCAGGCCCGCTCCACGGCCAGAAGCACCCGCTTAAACCCGGGCAGGCCGCCGCGGTCTTCCTTAGGGAAATAGGTGCCCCCAAAGAAGGGCTTGCCCTCGGGGGTGAGGAAGAGGCTCATGGGCCAGCCACCCTGGCCGGTGAGGCTCACGAGGGCCTGCATGTAGGCGGCGTCCACGTCGGGGCGTTCCTCCCGATCCACCTTCACAGCCACGAAGTGGGCGTTGAGGAGGCGGGCCACCTCCTCGTCCTGGAAGCTTTCCCGGTGCATCACGTGGCACCAGTGGCAGCTGGAGTAGCCCACGGAGAGGAAGATGGGCTTGTCTTCCCTTTGGGCCTTCCGGAAGGCCTCCTCGCCAAAGGGGTACCAGTCCACGGGGTCCTCGGCGTGGGCGAGAAGGTAGGGGCTGAGGGCGGCCTTGAGGCGGTTTCCCATCCCCTCCAGGCTAGGGCGGAGGGCCACGGGGGAAAGGCCCTCTCCTTACAATGGGGGGCGTGGTCGGGGAGGCGCTTTGGCAAGGCGGCTTGGAAGAGGCCCTGAGGGCTTGGCTTCGGGAGGACCTGGGGCAGGGGGACCTCACGAGCCTCAAGCTGTTTCCCTGGCGGGAAAGCATCCTCATGCGCCTCCTCGCCCGGGCGGCCCTGGCCCGGGAGGAGAGCCGGGGCGCCCACTTCCGGGAGGACTTCCCCCAGGAGGAAGCCCCCCGGCACAGCCTCTTCCAGGGGTGGCGCCTCGCCTTCCTCCCCGTGGGTGTAGAGTAAGGGAGGAGGTCCTATGAAAGGCCACCCCGAGGTGATCCAGAGCTTGCAGGCCAGGCTTTCCGAGGAGCTCGCCGCCATACTCCAGTACATGGTCCACGCCGAGATGGCCGAGAACTGGGGCTTCAAGGCCCTGGCCCGCCACCTCAAGGCCCACGCCATCACCGAGATGCGCCACGCCGAGAAGCACATCGAAAGGATTCTCTTCCTGGAGGGCTTCCCCGAGGTGAGCCGCATCGCCGAGATCAGGATCGGCAAGACCGTGGAGGAAATCCTTTTTAAGGACTACGAGGGCGAGCTCCAAGCGGTGAAGGGCTACAACGAGACCATGAACCTCGCCCAAAGCCTCGGGGACAACGGCACCCGTGACCTGGTGGCGGAGATCCTCAAGGACGAGGAAGGCCACGTGGACTGGCTGGAAACCCAGCGGGAACTCCTCCAGCAGATGGGCCTGGCGAACTACCTCCAGTACCTGGCCGGGGAAGCGGAGTGATTCCCCCCCTGCCCGCCTGGGGGCCCGGAGGGGGATGGGCTAGGCCACCGGGGCCTGGAGGTGCTTGCGGGCCCAGCGGTCGATGGCGGCGATGACCGCCTCCAGCTCCCGGCCCGCCTCGGTGAGGGTGTAGCGGGTTCTGGGGGGCATGTAGGACTCCACCCGTTTCTCCACCACCCCCACCTCCACCAGGTGCTCCAGCCTCTGGGAGAGGGTGGCGGGGTTCACCCCGCCCACGGCCCGGGCCAGCTCGTTGAAGCCCTTAGGACCCTCCAGGAGGGCGCGGATGATGTGCAGCGTCCACTTCTCCTGGAGAAGGTTCAAGGCGGCGTAGACGGGGCAGAAGGCGCCGTGCTCGCCCATACCCCCATGGTAGCACGGGCCTAGGCGCCCTTGCGGGCCACCAGGGTGAGGACGGTGTAGGTGGCGACCGGCTTCCCTTCCTGGTTCACCACCTCCGCGGCCCACTCCACCACGCCCGTCTTCTCGTCCCGGGGGCGCTTGCGCTTCACCGTGAGGCGGGCCTGGAGGGTGTCCCCGGCCCCCACGGGCTCGAGGAAGCGCAGGCCCTCGAGGCCGTAGTTGGCGAGCACGGGGCCCGGGGCCGGGTCCACGAAAAGCCCCGCCGCGGCGGAGAGGACGAAGTAGCCGTGGGCCACCCGCCTCCCGAAGAGGCTTTCCTTGGCGGCGAGCTCGTCGGTGTGGGCGTAGAAGTGGTCCCAGGAGAGGGCGGAGAAGAGGGCGATGTCCGCCTCGGTGACGGTGCGGCGGTGGGTGGTGAGGGTCTCGCCCACCTCCAGCTCCTCGTAGACTTTGCGGAAAGGGTGGACCCCCGCGGGCTTCTCCGCCCCCTTGGCGTACTCCCCGGTGAGGGCGGAGAGGAGCCAGGGGTCGGCCTGGAGGGCGACCCGCTGAAGGTGGCGCCTCACGAAGAGGAG
>BBBN01000098.1 GCA_001311585.1 Thermus sp. JCM 17653 | reverse complement strand
CCCGCACGTCCACCGCCGCCACCGCCCCCTCCTCCACCAGGACCACGGTGCACCCGGTGAGGGCCTCCCGGTCCGTGAAGTGGCCGATCCGGAGGCCGGGAAGGAGGGCCCGCTTCCCCCAAAGCGCTTCCGCCATGGCCCCAGTATGGGGTAGGCTAGGAGCCAGGACAAGGAGGGCAGCATGTGGGAATACCTCATCCACGGCGAACCCACGCCCAGGCTCAAGCCTTTTCTGGAAGCGTCGGGAAGGCCCTCGAGGCCCAAGGCTTCCGCTTTAACCCGGAATCTGAAGCCCCCAACCTGGTCCTCAACGCCATCACCCCGGAAAACCCCAGGCCCTACCGCCGCAGGCCCAGGCCACCTTCGTGGCCTCGGTCCTGGAGCTTCCCACCTTTCCCCAAGACCCCCTGCGGGAGCTTTACCCCTACCTGGTCCGGGCGCTTTCCAACGTCCTTTTGGCCTACGTGCCGGGCCAGGGCGTCAAGTTCCTCACCCTGGAGCTCGGCCACTACGGGGAGCCCGAGGGGGAGGGATTCTACGAACGGGTGGCGGCGCGCCTCAAGCCCATCGCCTGCAGCCGTCTCGTCATCAACAACCTCTTTGAGCCGGACCTCGAGCCCGAGCTCTGGCAGGGGGACGAGCTCACGGAGAGCATGTACCGGGCAGGGAGGAAGCTCAAGGCGTGGGACCTCCTCCCCGCCCCCTTCCCCATTGAGGAGATCCTCCCCCCCGAGGACCTGCGGCACGTGAAACGGCTCTACGGCATCGGGGGGCTCTCCTACGGGAACCTCTCCGCGCGCAAGGACGAAAAGCGCTTCTGGATGTCGGCAAGCGGGGTGGACAAGGCGAACCTCAAGGAGATCGGCCGGGACATCCTCATGGTCAAGGACTACGACCCCGAAAGGAACGCCATCCTCCTCTCCGTCCCCCCCCACGTGGAGCCGAGGCGGGTGAGCGTGGACGCCATCGAGCACTGGATGATCTACCGGGAGCACCCCGAGGTGGGGGCCATCCTCCACGTGCACGCCTGGATGGAGGGCGTGCCCGCCACCCCCTTCAACTACCCCTGCGGCACCTACGAGCTCGCCCAGGCGGTGGCGGAGAAGGTGCGGGAGGCCCCTGACCCCGCCCGGGCGGTGGTGGGCCTCAAGAACCACGGCCTCACCATCACCGGAAGAAGCCTGGACGAGATCCTGGAGCGCATAGAGGGCAAGCTCATCCGCACCGTGCCCATGGCATGAAGGCCCTCCTCTACACCCCATCCCTCCCCCGCTTCTTCGGGGCGAGGCTTCTCGGCAAGCGCTTTCCCAAGGGGCTCCTCCCCCTCAGGCTCACGGAAGTCCCCCTCCCCGAACGGGAGGGCTTCCTTCAGGTCCGGGTGCGCCTAAGCGGGGTCTGCGGCTCGGACCTCGCCCTCCTCTACGGGAAAAGCCCCCCCTCCATCAGCCCCTTCTTCTCCTTCCCCGCCGTCTTGGGCCACGAGATCCTGGGGGAATACGAGGGGGCTCTCGTGGCGGTGAACCCCCTCCTGGCCTGCGCCGACCGGGGGCTTCCCCCCTGCCCCAGGTGCCAGGAGGGGGAGGAGGGGCTTTGCCAGAACGTGGCGGAGGGCCCCCTGGCCCCGGGGATGCTGGGCTACAACCGGGACCTCCCCGGGGGATGGGGGGAGTGGGTCCTGGCCCGCCCCGAAAGGCTCTACCCCATCCCCCAAGGCGTCCCCGAGGAACGGGCCGTCTTCGCCGAGCCTTTGGCGGTGGTCCTAAGGGGCCTGAAGAAGCTCAGGCCCTGGCCCGAAGAGGTCCTGGTCCTGGGGATGGGCACCATCGGCCTCCTGGCGGTGAGGCTCCTAAGGGCCTTGGGCTACGCGGGAAGGCTTCTCGCCGTGGCCAAGTACCCCCACCAGGCGGAAAAGGCCAAGGCCTTCGGGGCGGACGGGGTCTACGCCAGCGCCAAGGAGGCCCTCTTGGCGCGGGCCCGGGGCTACCGCTACCTCCTCTTTGAGGGCTTTAGGGGCGGGTACGAGGCGGTGGTGGAGGCCTCGGGAAGCGGCCGGGGCTTCCGGGAGGCCCTCACCCTCGCCCGGGAAGGGGGGAAGGTGCTCCTCCTGGGGGCGCCGGGGCTTGAGTTTGTGGACCTCTCCCCCTTCTGGTTCAAGGAGGTGGCCCTTTGGGGAAGCTACACCTACACCCGGGAGGAGTTCCGGGAAGCGGTGGGGCTTCTTCCGGAGCTGGAAGGCCTCGAGGCCTGGCGGGAGGGGTCTATCCCCTGGAAGGGTGGCGGGAGGCCCTCAAAGCCCGGGGCAAAGCCCTCTTCCGGCCAAATGTGCTAAGGGGGACTGGCCCTTGGGGGAAGGGGGTATACTCCCGGGAAACCCCGGGAGGCGGCATGGCCTGGGAAGAGGCACCCTTTGAAGAGGCGGGGGAGCGGCTTAGGGCGCTCCTCAAGGAGGTCAAGCGGGTTATCGTGGGCCAGGACCGCCTCCTGGAGAGGATGCTGGTGGCCCTCCTGGCCCGGGGCCACCTCCTCATCGAGGGGGTGCCGGGCCTGGCCAAGACCCTGGCGGTGAAGACCCTGGCCGAGGCCCTGGGGGAAGCTTCAAGCGCATCCAGTTCACCCCGGACCTGGTGCCCGCCGACCTCCTGGGGACCCGCATCTACAACCCCAAGGAGGGGGAGTTCAAGACCGAGCTCGGCCCCATCTTCGCCCACCTCCTCCTGGCCGACGAGATCAACCGGGCCCCGGCCAAGGTGCAGTCGGCCCTCCTCGAGGCCATGCAGGAGCGGCAGGTGACCTTGGGGAGGGAAACCTACCCCCTCCCCAAGCCCTTCCTGGTCCTGGCCACCCAGAACCCCATTGAGAGCGAGGGCACCTACCCTCTCCCCGAGGCCCAGTTGGACCGCTTCCTCCTCAAGGTGGTGGTGGGCTACCCCGCTTTCCACGAGGAGCTGGAGATCGTGCGCCGCATGACCACGGGGGAGGAGATCCGGGTGGAGAAGGTCCTCTCCTTGGAAGACCTCCTGGCCCTCTCCCGCCTGGCGGACCGGGTCTACGTCCACCCCAAGGTGGCGGAACACGCCGTGGCCCTGGTCCAGGCCACCCGGGACCTGGGAAGGGCAGGGCTAGAGGACCTCAGGCCCTACGTGGCCTTCGGGGCGAGCCCCCGGGCCTCCCTGGCCCTGGTCCAGGGGGCCAAGGCCCTGGCCCTCCTCCGGGGCCGGGCCCACGCCCTCCCCGAGGACGTGCGGGACCTCTATTTGGACGCCCTCCGCCACCGCCTGGTCCTCTCCTACCAGGCCCTGGCGGAAGGGGTGGACCAGGAGGCGGTGCTAAAGGCCATCCTGGACCGCTTCCCCCCGCCTTTCGTTCCCCTTCACGACCCCTATGGAGACGCCCGAAGCCCTCTTGGCCCGCCTGGAGCTTAAGGTGGTGCGTCCCCTGGACGGGCTCCTCTTCGGGGACTACCGGGGGGTGTTGTACGGCAAAAGCCTGGAGCTGGCCGAGATCAGCCCTTACGCCCCCGGGGACGAGGCGGAGCGCATAGACTGGCCCGCCACCGCCCGCACCGGGGAGCTTTACGTGCGCCGCTTCCGGGAAGAAAGGGAGCTCACCCTCTGGCTCCTTCTGGACGGAAGCCCCTCCATGCGCTTTGGCAGCAGGCGGCGGGAGAAGTACGCCCTGGCCCTGGAGCTCGCCCTGGCCTTGGCCTCCATCGCCCTAAGGCACGGCAACCGGGTGGGGGCCCTCCTCCCTTCGGGCCTCCTCCCCCCAAAGGGCGGGAGGACCCAGGCCCTCCTCCTGGCCCGGGAGGGGCTTAGGCCGGGAAAGACCCCTCCTTTAGGGGAGGCCCTGGACCTCCTGGGGCGGGTGGCCCGAAGGCGGAGCCTGGTCTTCCTTCTCTCGGATTTTCTGGATCCCTTTTACACGCCACTGGCCCGCCTCGCCGCCCGGCACGACGTGGTGGCCGTTTTGGTGGAAGATCCCTGGGAGCGGGCCCTGCCGGAGGCCGGGTCCTAAGCTTTCGCGACCCCGAAACGGGAGAAAGGGCCGAGGTGAACACCCTGGACCCCAGGGTCCGGGAGGCCTACCGGGCAAGGGCCGAGGCCCTCCGCAAGGCCCGCATCCGGGAAATCCAGAGGGCGGGGGCGGACCTCCTCCTGGCCTCCACGGAGATGGACCTGGTGCCCCTCCTCCTGGGATTTGTGGAAAGGAGGCGGAAATGGCCTTTAAGAGCCAGAAGGCCTTCTCCTAGGGGCGGTCCTCCTGGGGCTCGGCCTCCTCGCCCTCCTCCTGGCGCAGAGGAAGGGACGGGAGCGGCTTTACCGGACCCTGGACCCCGCCTTCGCCCCCAGGGGGCGCACCCTTCCCCTTCCCTACCTCCTCGCCCCCCTTTGCCTCCTCCTGGGGGTGGGGCCCCGGAGGCCACCCTGCCCGCCCGGGAGAACCTCACCCAGGTGGCGCTGGTGGTGGACACCAGCCACTCCATGGCCGCCGACGACGAGGCCCCAAGCCGCATGGAGAAGGCCAAGGCCTTGGCCCGGGCCTTTCTCCGGGGCCTGGACCCCTCGGTGAAGGTGGGCCTGGTGAGCTTCGGGCCCCAGGCGGTGCTGGTCCTCTCCCCCACCCGGGACCGGAGGAGCCTTCTGGAGGCCCTGGAGGGCTTGAGGCCCGGGGGGACCACCCCCTTGGGCAACGGCCTCCTCCAGGCCAAGCGCCTCCTAAGGCCCGAGGGCCCGGAGCGGGACCTTCCCCAGGAGAAACCCCCCGCCGCCGTCCTCCTCCTTTCCGACGGGGCCGCGAACGCCGGGCAAGACCCCCTGGAGGTGGCGGCGGAGCTTTCCCGGGCGGGGCTTCCCGTTTACGTCCGCCCCTGGGGACCCCCGGGGAGCGGTGAGCCGGATCGGGGAGGGGCTCTACTTCGTGCCCGCAGACCCCCTCCGCCTCCTGCGCCTGGCCCAGGCCACGGGGGAAGGGTGCTGGAGGAGGACTTCCGCCCCCTCTACCAGGCCCTAAGGCCCCACTACGCCTGGCAGGCCCGCCCCCAGGACCTCTCCCAGGCCCTGGTGGTTTTAGGGTTCCTCCTCCTGGCCTTCGGGGCCTATAGCGAGCTCGCCCGGGAAGGGAGGTGGCCGTGAGCTCCTGGCCCCGGAGGCCTTAAGCCTCCTCCTCCTCCTGGCCTTCCTCCTCCTGGGGCTTTATCGCAGAAGGCCCAAGGCCTCCCTTTCCCACCCCCTCCTTCCCCTCCTTAAGGAGGCGGCCCAGGCGGCCCGAGGCCCCTTCCTTGGCTCCCCACGGCCCTCTTCGCCCTGGGCCTTGGGGTCCTGGCCCTGGCGGCGGCACGACCCCTCCTCACCCTCCCCGGCCGGACCAGCGGCAACGTGGTGGTGCTGGCGGTGGACGTGAGCCGGAGCATGATGGCCACGGACCTGAAGCCCAACCGCCTCGAGGCCGCCAAGGAGGCTGCCCGCACCTTCCTCCAGGAAGCCCCCAAGGGGCTCCGCGTGGGCCTCGTGGCCTTCAGCGGCTACGCCCAGACCGTCCACCCTCCCACCGCCGACCGCAGGCGCCTCCTGGAGAGCCTCCAAAGCCTGGAGTTCGGCCGCTCCACGGCCATCGGGGAGGGAATCCTGGAGGCGTTGCGCCAGATCCGGGAGGCCGGGGGCAAGGGGGAGGTCCTCCTCCTCACCGACGGCCGCAACCGCACCGGGATAGACCCCCTGGAGGCCGCGGGGGAGGCCCAGAAGATGGGGGTGCGGGTGCACACCGTGGGGGTGGGGGTGCCGGGCTGGACCCCGGGGCCCGAGGACCCCGCCTTCGGCTTCGGTTTTTTGGGGGCCTACGGGGTGGACGAGGAGCTCCTCTGGGCCATCGCCGAACTCACGGGGGGAAAGAGCTTCCTGGTGCGCTCCAGGGAGGAACTTGCCCAAATCTACTTGGAGCTGGCCAAGGAAGTGCGCCTCGAGGCCCGCCCCACGGAGGCCACGGGCCTTCTGGGGGCGCTGGGGGGGACGCTGGCCCTTTTGGGCCTGGCCCTAAGGCGCTACCTGAGCCCCCTCTAGGAGCCCCCGAAGGGTTGGGCACGGGCTCCACCGGGAAGAGCTCCTGGGGCTCCTCCCCGGGCACGGGAAGCATGCGAAAGAACTGCCCGTTGAGAAAGAGGTAGACCTGGGGCTCGCAGGCCCCTTCGCCCGGGGCGGGAAGCTGGACGGCCAAGGCCCCCGCCTCCGGCCCCCGGACCATAAAGGCCACCCCG
>BBBN01000097.1 GCA_001311585.1 Thermus sp. JCM 17653 | reverse complement strand
GCCGCCCCCGGGCCTCCTCTTTCATAGCGCAACTTTCTTGACACGAAGACGCTAACTAAATAGATAACCTGGAAACGGGGAGGACCTATGTTGATGAAGATCGCCGAGTTCGAGAAGCTCTTCCGGATGGCCGCCAGCCTGGACGTGGACAAGGACGACCTCAAGCGGCTTTCCGAGTTCCTCCGCAACAAGCTCTACGATCTCCTGGTGGTGGCGGAGCGGAACGCCAAGTACAACGGGCGGGACCTGATCTTTGAGCCCGACCTGCCCATCACCAAGGGGCTTCAGGAGACCCTAAAGGAGTTCCGCCGGATGGACACCACCTTGGAGCTCAAGCCCGTGCTGGATGCCCTGGCGGCCTTGCCGCCTCTGGACCTCGAGGTGGCCGAGGACGTGCGGAACCTCCTTCCCGAGCTCGCCGGGGCCCTGGTGGTGGCCTACGCAAGGTGCTCAAGGAGCTGGACCCCGCCCTCAAGAACCCCCAGGCGGAGCACCACCAGCGGGCCGAGCGGGTGTTCAACCTCCTGCTTTAGGATGCGCCAGGACCTGCTTCTATGGGTTTACCGGGGGGCCACGCAGCTGGTCTTCAACCTGGTGCTGGTGGCCCTCCTGGTGGGGCTTTTCGTGGGGGTAGGGCGCACCTTTTTGGAACTCGGCCTCACCTTCACCGAACCCACGGTGCGCTTAGGCTCAAGGACCTCATCACCAACGTTCTTTCCTTGGTCATCGTTCTGGAGCTCGTCCGGGTCTTCGTGGAGTACTTTGAGTTTGAGCGGGTCCGCCTGGAGGCGCTTCTGGAAGTGGGCATCGCCCTGGCCCTGAGGGAGCTCCTCCTCTTGCTCTTCGCCGAGAAGTTTTCCGGAATGGATCTCTTCCTGTGGAGCCTGGGAATCCTGGCCCTGGTGGCCGGGCGCACCCTGGCCGTGCGCTTCCCTCCGGAAAGGAGAAGGCCATGCGGGTAGAGGAAGTGGTCCTGCCCGGGGTGGGCCGCAAGTTCACCATCACCGTGCAAAGCGGCGACCGCTTGGTCATCGTGGTCCACCACTCGGGGAAGCGGGAAGTCCAGTACTTTGAGGCCGGGGAGGAGGACGAGCCCACCATGGCCCTGGACCTCACCGACGAGGAAGCCCGGGAGATCGGGGCCATCCTCTCCGGGGTCCTCTTCCACCCCGAGGCGGTGGGGGATACCCAGAGCAAGCTAGGCCAGAAGGTCATCGAGTGGATCAAGGTCCTGCCCGGCTCTAAGCTCGCGGGCAAGCGGGTGGGGGACCTCCACCTTCCCCCCGGGGTCCACCTCCTGGCCGTGGACCGCCCCGGGGCCCCCCTCCTTCCCCACCCCGGGCCCGGGGTGGTCCTGGAGGTGGGGGACACCCTGGTGGTGGCGGGCATCCGGGAAGCGGTGGAGGCCTTCAAGAGGAACCTCTGATGCACCCTTCCCTGGAGGCCTTTACCCTGGCCGCGGGGCTTTTGGCCCTGGGGGCAGCCCTGGTCCACCGCTTTGGTTTTCCTCCCCTCCCCGTCTACCTCCTCGCAGGGCTTTGGGTGGGGGAAAGGCTCCCCGTGGAGGAGCTGGAGCCCCTCCCCTCCTTGGGGCTTTTGCTCCTCCTCTTCTCCGTGGGCCTGGAGTTCGGCCCCGACCGCCTTAAGGGCCTTTCGGGGAAGGCCCTAAGGGCAGGCCTTTTTGACGCTTTCGCTCTGCCTTTGGGCTTCCTATTGGGGCTTCTTTCCGGCCTGGACGCCCGGGGAGCGGCCCTCCTGGCCGGGATCCTTTACATCAGCTCCAGCGCGGTCATCGTCAAGCTCATCGTGGACCTGCGCCGGGCCGCCAACCCCGAGAGCGAGGTGGTCCTGGGGGTCCTGGTCCTGGAGGACCTGGTCGTCGCCCTCCTCCTTGCCCTCCTGGGGGGCCACGGGCCCACCGGCTTCCTGGGTGGAGTGGCCCTGGCCCTCCTTTACCTCCTCTTCGCCCGCTTCTTGGGGCCCCTCCTGGTGCGCCTCATGGAAACCCTCTCCGACGAGCTGGTCCTCCTCCTGGGGGCCGCCTTCACCACGGGCACCGCCCTCCTCTTCCACGCCGCTGGGGCCTCGGAGGGCGTGGGGGCTTTCCTCTCCGGGGTCATCGCCGCAAGCCTGGGCCTCGGGAACGGCTGGAGCACCTCTTCGGCCCCGTGCGGGACCTGGGGGTGGCCCTCTTTTTCCTGGTGGTGGGGGCCCAGGCCCTGGAGCTCCTCACAGGGCTTGCGCCCTGGGCCCTGACCCTCGCCCTTCTGGCATCGCCCTCAAACTTCCCCTCAACCACCTGGGCGGGGCCCAGGCGGGGCTCGGGCGGAAGCGGCGCCTCTACAGCGCCCTCTACCTGGTTCCCCGGGGGGAGTTCAACCTGGTCCTGGGGGGCCTGGCCCTGGATCAGGGCTACCCCCAGGTGGCCCAGGTGGCCGTCCTTCTGGTCTTGGTCTCCATTCCCTTGGGGGCCCTCCTCATTCGCTTCGCCCCGGAACTCGGCCAGCGCCTTTACCGGGAGGCCTCGAGGAGGCAGTTTCCGAAAAAGCCTCCTGCCTCCCCTTGAGGCCACCGATCCCGTATACTCCCCTTGGAGGCGCATATGGAGATCTTCTTCCAACTCTTTTGGCTTTTCTTCATCCTCTCGGCCTGAGCCCTTACCTGCAGCAGCAGATGCTCCTCGGGGCCCGGGCCCGGAAGATCGCCGAGCTGGAAAGGAAGCGGCAAAGCCGGGTCATCACCCTCATCCACCGGCAGGAAGCGGTAAGCTTTCTCGGCATCCCCATCTCCCGCTTCATCAACATAGACGACTCCGAGCAGGTCCTGAGGGCCATCCGCCTCACCGATAAGAACGTGCCCATTGACCTCATCCTCCACACCCCGGGAGGCCTCGTCCTGGCGGCGGAGCAGATCGCCGAGGCCCTCTTGCGCCATCCCGCCAAGGTGACGGTCTTCGTGCCCCACTACGCCATGTCCGGGGGTACCCTCATCGCCCTGGCCGCCGACGAGATCGTCATGGACGAAAACGCCGTTTTGGGCCCCGTGGACCCCCAGCTCGGCCAGTACCCGGCGGCGAGCATCGTCAAGGTCCTGGAGAAGAAGCCCCTTTCCGAGATAGACGACCAGACCCTGATCCTCGCCGACGTGGCGGAGAAGGCCCTTAGGCAGGTGAAGGCCACGGTGAAGAACCTCCTCAGGAAACACATGCCCGAGGAAAAGGCGGAGGAGGTGGCCCACCTCCTCTCCCAGGGCACCTGGACCCACGACTACCCCATTGACGTGGCCCAGGCCCGGGAGATGGGGCTTAGGGTCTCCACGGAGATGCCCCTGGAGGTCTACGAGCTCATGGACCTCTACCCCCAGGCCCAGGGCAAAAGCCCAGCGTCCAGTACGTGCCCCTTCCCTACCGCCAAGGAGGGGGGCGGTAGGTGTTTCCCCTCTACGACCTAAACCGCGCCCACAGGCCCGCCTACGTGGTGCGGGGCCTGGTCTTGGCCAACGCCTTGGCTTTCCTCTGGGAGCTCGCCGCAGGCCTCGAGGCCGTGGTACAGGCCTTCGGCTTCGTCCCCGCTCTCTTCTTTCAAGATCCCTTGGGGCAGGGCTTTCGCTCCTCACCAGCATGTTCCTCCACGGGGGATTCTTCCACCTTCTTTCCAACATGTGGTTCCTATGGGTCTTCGGGGACAACGTGGAGGACCGCATGGGCCACGGGCGCTTCCTCCTCTTTTACCTCCTGGGAGGGGTGGCCGCCGCCTTGGCCCAAGGGGTTTTCACCCCCGGTAGCCCCACGCCCATGATCGGGGCCAGCGGGGCAGTTTCGGCGGTGCTCGGGGCCTACTACGTCCTCTTCCCCCGGGCCTACGTGGTCTCCGTGGTCCTCTTCATCTTCCCCCTCTTCGTGACCTTCCCCGCCGCGGTCTACCTGGGGTATTGGGCTTTTCTGCAGTTATTCCAGGGTCTACTGGGCCTCCCCGGGGTGGCCTGGTGGGCCCACCTGGGGGGCTTCCTCTTCGGCCTCCTCTTCGCCCCGCGCTTGGCCCGGAGGTGGCGGCGCTGGTAAACTGTAGGCCATGAACGTGGCCGAGGTGATGACCCCTAGCCCCGAGACCATCGGCCCCGAGGCCACCCTCGAGGAGGCCGCCCGGCGCCTTCTGGAAACCCGCTACGGGAGTTTGCCCGTGGTGGACCAAGAGGGCCACCTCCTGGGGCTTCTGCAGGTGGAAGAACTCCTGCCCAGGCCAGAGAACGTCCCCTTCTCCGACGTGGAGGCCCTGCAGCTTTTCGGCGAGTGGGTGGACGAAGAGGTGCTCCAAGAGATCTACCGCCGCTACCAGAAGACGCCCGTGAAGGCGGTGATGCGCACCGACCTCCCCCGGGTCCATCCGGAAACCCCCTTGGGCAAGGCCTTGGAGATCCTCCTTACCAGCGAGATCCGCCACCTCCCGGTGGTGGACTCGGGAAACCGGGTGGTGGGCATCCTCACCCGGAGCGACTTCTTGAAGCTCATCCTCGGGAGGGGCTGATGCACGGGGCGGAACACCTGTTGGAGATCTTCTATCTTCTCCTCGCGGCCCAGGTCATGGCCTTCCTCTTCAAGCGCCTGAACCAGCCCGTGGTGATCGGGGAGGTGCTTGCGGGCGTTTTGGTAGGGCCCGCCCTCCTCGGCCTGGTGCACGAGGGGGAGATCCTGGAGTTTTTGGCGGAGCTTGGGGCCGTCTTCCTCCTCTTCATGGTGGGCCTGGAGACCCGGCTTCGGGACATCCTGGCCGTGGGGAAGGAGGCCTTTTTGGTGGCCGTTTTGGGGGTGGCCTTCCCCTTCGTGGGGGGTACTTTTATGGCCTAGAGATCGGCTTCCAGACCCTGCCCGCCCTCTTCCTCGGCACCGCCCTCGTGGCCACCAGCGTGGGCATCACCGCCAGGGTCCTCCAGGAGCTCGGGGTCCTCTCCCGCCCCTACTCCCGCATCATCCTGGGGGCGGCGGTGATTGACGACGTCCTGGGCCTCATCGTCCTCGCGGTGGTGAACGGTGTGGCGGAGACGGGCCAGGTGGAGGTGGGGGCCATCCTTAGGCTCATCGTCCTCTCCGTGGTCTTCGTGGGGCTTGCCGTCCTCTTTTCCACCCTCATCGCCCGCCTCCCCGTGGAGCGGCTTCCCGTGGGAAGCCCCTTGGGCTTCGCCCTGGCCCTTGGGGTGGGGATGGCGGCCCTGGCGGCCAGCATCGGGCTTGCACCCATCGTGGGGGCCTTCCTCGGGGGGATGCTCCTTTCCGAGGTCCGGGAGAAGTACCGCCTCGAGGAGCCCATCTTCGCCATAGAGAGCTTCCTCGCCCCCATCTTCTTCGCCATGGTGGGGGTGAGGCTGGAGCTCGCCGCCTTGGCGAGCCCCGTGGTGCTGGTGGCGGGGACGGTGGTCACGATCATCGCCATCCTGGGCAAGGTCCTGGCCGGCTTCCTCGGAGCCCTCACCCAAGGGGTGCGGAGCGCCCTCACCGTGGGGGTGGGCATGGCCCCCCGGGGGGAGGTGGGCCTCATCGTGGCCGCCTTGGGCCTCAAGGCGGGAGCGGTGAACGAGGAAGAATACGCCATCGTCCTCTTCATGGTGGTCTTCACCACCCTCTTCGCCCCCTTGGCCCTGAAGCCCCTCATCGCCTGGACCGAGCGGGGGCGCGCCGCTAAGGAATAGCCTTGTAGGCGGCGTAGGCGGAGAGCACCTTGGCCAAGTACTCCCGGGGCTCGTCCCGCTCCTGGAAGCGGAGGAAGGCGTAGAGCCCCCCCTCCCGGGCGATGCCCCTTAGGGTGTAGCCGATGCCCCCGTTGTAGGCGGTGAGGGCGCAGGCGAGCCTTTCCGTGCCTTGGAAGGCGGAACACCGCTCCAGGAGCCAGCGGAGGTAGCGGGCAGCGTAGCGGATGGCGCTTTCCGGGTCCAAGGGGTCGGCGGGGGCTTCCCCCAGCATCCTGGCCACGTCCGCCCAGGTGCTCCTCAGGAACTGGGCGAGGCCCAGGGCCCCCGTGGGGCTTACGGCCCTGGGGTCAAAGCGGCTTTCCACGTGGAGGAGGGCGAAGAGGAGGTCCGGATCCAGCCCCTCCTTCCCCGCGTAGCCCTCCACCCACTCCCGGTAGGCCCTGGGGTAGGCAAGGGCCGTGGGCCAGGCGGCCCGGATCCCCTCCCTATAGGCCCCCAGGCGGTAGAGGAGGGGGACGAGGGCGGGCCAGTCCGCAGGGCGCCTCCAGAGGGCGTAGCGCACCTCCCCCCGGG
>BBBN01000096.1 GCA_001311585.1 Thermus sp. JCM 17653 | reverse complement strand
GCCTGGCCCTGGAGAAGACCCTCCCCCGCTTCCCGGGGCGGCGCGCGGTGGTCTTCACCGACGAGCAAGCGCACGACGACGCCTATAGGCCCCTGAGGAAGTGGCTGCGGCAGGACCCCGAGCGCAGCGCCTACGTGGTCAACGTGGCGGGCTACCACCCCCTGGCCTTCCCCGAGCGGGGGGTGGTCCGGGTGGGAGGGTGGAGCGAGCGGCTGCTGGAGCTCCTTTTCCTCCTGGAGGTGGAGGACCCCGTGGCCTGGATCCGGAGCGGGGCCTGGGAGGCGACCGTACCTGTCGCCCCCTCCCCCGAGGATGAAGAAGAAGGAGGTAGGCCATGACCGAGACCCAGATCCGCCCCTTGACCCAGGAGTACGTGCGCGAGACCCTAAAGAGTTTCGGCCTCAAAGTGCTCACCGACCCCGACGGGGACTCCCTGGTCATCCTTGGCGATGAGCGCGTCCAGGCCCACGCCCTCATGGTCTTCGCCGTGGACCGAGGAAAGGTCCTGAGCTACATGGGCCAGGTGGGAAACGTCTTCCTGGACGAAAACACGGCCCTTCTCAAGGCCAACCAGTGGAACGACGAGCACAGGTGGCCCCGGGCCTTCGTGCGCAAGGGGAAGCTCCACCTGGACTACCACTGGGACCTGGAGCAGGGGATTCACCCCGAGCTTCTCAGGGACCTTCTCCTGTCGGTGATCATGGGAACAGGCCAGTTCCTGCTCTGGCTGGAGAGAAGATGGGATTGAAGGAGGTGGAGGATGCCGCTCAAGTACAACCCGTTCACCGGAAGGTACGAGTACGCCGAGGAAGACCAGGAGCCCACCTACAACGAGTTTGAGGGGAAGTACGAGGTGGGACGGCCCGAGGACACCAGCTACTCCCCCTTCACGGGCCGGTACAGCAAGAAGGGGAAGCGCCTCGTGGACAAGTTCAACCCCTACACGGCCGGTACGAGCAGGTGCCCGAGGACTGGGAGATCCGGCAGAACCCCTTCACCGGGGAGTACGAGTTCGGGCCCGAGGAGTAGGAGCGGGTCCCCCCCAACCGCCTTGCCCCTGGGCTCTCCGACAGACCCCCTTGAGTGCGCCCAGGAGGTTCAAAGTTGGCCACTTCTTTCTCGCCACTCCCCTAAACTGTTCGCAGGAGGTGGGATAGACACTATGAAGCTCCTTGGCTCAAGGCCCTATCTGCGCCTATGGGCACTCCTTCTCCTCCTGATCGCCCTGAGGACAACGGCCCAAGGCTGCCAGCCCGGCGCGGAGAGAGGAACCGCCCTAACCAGCGCCCCGCCGGAACGGTTTCACTACGTTTTTGTCCTGGACACCTCGGGCTCCATGATGGGGCTGGGAGACGGTAAAGGCCGGGTCATCTTCCCCAAGGTCAAGGCAGAGCTCAAGAAGTTTGTAGAACGGCTTCCCCATGAGAGCCGGGTAACCCTCCAAACCTTTGACGCTGGCCCTGGACCGGCCCGCACTTTTTCGCTTCCCGAGGAAAAAGGGGACCTCCTGCGGTACATCGACGGCCTCGAGGCCAAGGGCTCCCAAACCTACCTCTACAGAACCCTCCTCAAGGTTCTCCGGGAGGTGGAGCAAAACCGCCGAACCAACGAGGCGGTGAGCATCTACGTTTTCACCGACGGAAAGGACAACGATCCCGGGCCGTTCACCATGGAGGAGGTGGCCCGGAAGTACAAGGTGGTTCGGGGCCCCTACGACTGGCTCTTCTACATCAGTCTGGGCATCCCCGCCCCGAAAGAAGTGGCGAACGCCCTCCAGAGCCTGCCCAACACCCGGGTCCTGGAAGCCGCCCCCAACCAGGTGACCACCCTCAACGAAGTCCTCATAACGCCCTCCACCCTGGACCTCGGCAACCTGTGGACCTCTAAGGAGGTTCGGCGGGACGTCCGCCTCGAGGCCCGAGGAACCCTCCAGGCGGTCCGCTTCCAGGTACAGGCCCCCGCCCTGGACCAGGCCGGAGCCCTCTTGGAGGTGGAGCCCACCCAGGTTCCCAGCAACGGGACCTCCACCCTCACCTTCCGCCTGCGGAACAGCGAAAGCCTTTCCCCGGGAACCTACACCGCCTGGCTCTGCCCCCAGGTCCCCGCGAACACCGTAGTCCGGCCCCAGGGGATCGCCCTGTGGCTGGCCTTCCATCCCCCTGCGGAATACGCCCTGGTGCCCTCCGAGGTTCCCAAAACCCTTTCCCTGCGCCCTGGCGAGCGGGCCGAGCTCGTCTACAAGCTCCAGGGCAACGCATGGGCCAAGGAGCCCATCAGCGTAGCGGTGGAGGCCCCCAAAGGCTTCGGGCCACCCTCAACGGGCAGGAGGGCCCGGTATCCCTCCGCCCCGGTGAAGAGCTTCGGCTGGCCCTGGAAAACGCCGGGCTCGGGGGAGGCAACACCGCCACCCCCACCTTCGGGTGAGCGTTCCGGAGGGAAGCGCCCTCCAGCCGCCCAACCTGCCCTCGGTGAGCCAGCCCCTTACCCTCTGGGACTGGCTCTGGCGGCTTTGGTGGCTGTGGCTTATCCTGCTCCTCCTTCTCCTCCTGCTCCTCTGGTGGTTGTGGCGAAAGGCGCAGCCCTGGGGAGAGGGGGATTTTATCTCTGCCCCCGACAGCAACTGCCAGAACTCCACAAAGCCGCTCAAAGGCCCCGTGGACGTGGGCAAGCTCTTTGGAGAAGAGCGCCTCGAGGGGGTCAAACTCG
Organism: Thermus sp. JCM 17653; assembly: GCA_001311585.1. Taxonomy (GTDB): domain Bacteria; phylum Deinococcota; class Deinococci; order Deinococcales; family Thermaceae; genus Thermus. The sequence continues at coordinate 3,594 of BBBN01000096.1, read as the reverse complement.
TCTTCCAGAGGGGTCGGGTGTACCTAGAGCGAACTCCGGAGAACGTCAGGGTGAAGCAAAGCGGTCTCTCGGTGGAGGAAGGAGACCACCTGGAGTGGGGGGAAAAGATAACCTTCCAGTCGCCCGACAAGAAGGAGCTGGGAACCCTGACCATCCGGAAGAGATAGCGAAGCGCGGCCACAGGAGGCAGAATGTTAGAAAACGCAACCCACCAAAAGGCGCGAAAGCTCAAACGCACGGTGCTCATAGGCCTTGGCGGAACGGGCAAGAAAGCCCTTCTGCACGCCAAGAAGAGGTTTCTGGAAACCTTCGGAGAGGAGCCGCCCCTCGTCAAGTACCTGCTCATCGACACCACCAGCGCCAACACCGACATCCTCTACGCCCGCACACCTGGAAGGGAAGAACCCGTTCGCCTACGGGCCAACGAGATCCTGCACATCGAGGCCCGGGGGGCGAGCCTCCTTCCCCAGGTCCACGACGAGATCCGGGAGTGGTTCCCCCCGAAGGCCGACCTCAAGGCCAACATCCTCTCCGGGGCGGGCCAGATCCGGGCCCTAGGCCGCCTGGCCCTTTTCGCCAACGCCACCACGGTTTACGAGAACCTCCGGGACCTCCTCGCCCTGGCCCGCGACTACCGGGACGAGCGGCCGAGCGGCGAGCGCAGGCACATCTACGAGCCCTACACCCCCCACCTCACCGTGGCCCTGGTGGGTCGCTGGCTGGGGGAACGGGGTCCGGCATCTTCCTGGACGTGGCCTTCCTCCTGCGCCAGCTCACGAAGGACGAGGACCAGCTCTTCGGCTACTTCCTCCTCCCCGACATCTACGTAAACCGGCCGGGCACGCAAAACGTGGAGGCCAACGCCTACGCCGCCCTTAAAGAACTGGACCACTTCATGAGCCTCCAGGGCACCTTCCGCTACCGTTTCGGGGGAAGGGAGATAGAGGTCCGCAAGAAGCCCTTTGACATGGTCTTCCTGGTGAACCGGGAGAACCGGGCGGGCAAGACCTTCACCGAGGTGGAGGACCTCATGGAGCTCCTGGGCCTCGGCCTCTACCTCCTGGCGGGCCCTGGGCAAGGAGCAAGCCGAGACCTTTGACAACATCGTCCACCGGCTGAACGAGCAGAAGGGCAAGTACTACGGCAAAACGGCCCACTACGCGAGCTTCGGGGCTGCCGAGCTCCGGTTCGCGCCCGAGGCCCTGCTCCGCGAGGCAAGGCGGGAAGGCAGATCAAGGCGCTGGAGGCCCTTCTGGGCCCGGGCTACCCTTGGTCCACCTCAGCCTGGAGGCCAAGCTGGACGAGGTGAAAACCCTATGGGCGCCCGAGGAGGCTTCCGCTTGGCAGCCTCCCTCCAGCTCCTCCCGGGAACGGGAACAGGATAAGGGGATTTGGCCCGGGCTCCGGCAAGATCTAGAATCCCTACGGCGCAAGCTTCGGGAAAACTTGCTTCGGCAATACGAGGAGTCCGTGAGGGTTCGGGACCTCGTCCTCCGGGAGGCCGCGGAGGCCTCGCGCACAAGGGAACGGGGCTTGAGGGGCTGGAGGCGGGTTTAAAGACCCTTTTGCAGTCGGCGAGGGAACTGCACGCTCAGCTCTCGCAAAAGGCTCAGCAAGGGGAGAGGGAGTGGAAGGAACGGCTTGAGGGGATAGAGCGAAGAGTTAACGCCCCCCTGAGGCGAGGCCCCTTTAGGCGGGAAGAAGACCCCGTTCTCAACCGGCGAGCAGTCTCCTCTTTGGGCGAAGGGGCGAAAGAACTCGGAACCCTCGAGGCCCGGGCGGCCATCGCCGAAGGCTGGGTGAAGGCCCTGGAGGGCCTGCTCGGCGAACTCCAGGGCCTCATGCAGCAGGTCCGCGACTACAAGGCCCGCCTGGAGAGCGAGGAGGGCCAAAAGGAAGGGCCTCCCGGGACGTGGAACCCTTCACCCTCACCCTGCCCCCGGCTTACGTGGAGGCCCAGGGCCGGGTGGAGGCCGAGGCCGCCGAGGTACGGTGGGACCTCGAGGCCCTCCTCCGGGCCCCCAAGAAAGCCTGGAACAGGCCCTCGCCTTCCGCGGGTCCACCACCTCCTTGGCCGAGTGGGTTCGGAAGGCTTTCCAGAACAGGGAGAAGGACCGGGAGCTCTGGGAAGCGGTGGAGCGCACCTTGAGGGAGCTGGACCAGGTGTCCGACGCCGCCTGGGACTACGAGGACGCCTGGGTGTCCAACCCCGGCCTGGGCTACAAGGAAGAGGTCCACATCCTGGGCGTGGCCGACGCCACGGACCGGGACGACCCCTTCGTGGGGAGGAGGAGATCCTGAACCTCTTCGCCTCCAACCTCCACGACCGCATGCGCCTGCAGCGGGTCTCCACAGGGGACCCCCACCGGGTCCTCCACTACAAGATCGAGGCCTCCATACCCGCCTTCGTCCTGAGGGGCATCCACATCTACCGGGAGAAGTACGAGAAGCTTTCCGCTGAGCGGAGCTTCCACGTGCACCGGGACTTTGAGGGGGCCCTCGAGGACCTCTTCCCCCTGCCCAGGGAGGAGGAGGCGGTGGAGGTGTGGACCAAGGCCCGGGCCTTTGGCCTCCTCACCAACGAGGGGGGCTACGGCTTCGTGGACCGGAGGCAGGGCACCGAGCGGCGCCACTTCCTGGGGACGAGCCCGGCCGAGGCCTTCCGGGCCTCAAGGGGGACTTCTTCGCCTTCAAGGAGCTGGAGGCCCAGGTGAAGAAGCGGGAGAGGGAGCTCCGGCAGGACCCCCAGCGCCTCAAGGAGATCCGGGAGCGCCTCGCGGAGACCATGGCGAACCGGGAAAGCAAGTTGGCGGACGAGGGCTTTGACCCGGAGGACAAGGAGGTGTTCCAAAAGGAGCTGGAGGCCCTCCGCGCCTGGAAGGAAAGGCTGGAGCCCTCAGGCCAGACTCGGGGAACGACGACTTCCCCCCGCTCCTTTAGGCCATGGTCCACCCTACCCTCCTGGTGGCCTTTCCCGGGCTCGCGGAAACCCTGGTGCGGGCGGCAAAGCCCCTTTGGACAAGGCGCTTGGCCCCAGGGCTTTGGCGCTGGAGGTGGTGGAACCCAAGGACGTGGAGCGGGGGCTCGTGGCCCTGCTTTCCCAAAGCCGGCAGCTGGAGCTCAAGCGTAGGGGCCTCGAGCCCGACCCCGCCCTCACCCTGGTGGTCCTGGCCGAGGCGGAACGGGAAGGCCTCCTGGACTTTCTGGGGGATCTAAGGGCAAAAAGCCAGCGCGGGCCCTGGGCCGGGATGGAGCTCCGCCTGCACCTGGTCTTCTTCCTCTTGGGACCGGAGGGGCTGGAGGCCCTGAAGGCCCTTCCCCCTGACCCTGGCCTGGAACCCCCCACGCGGGTTTGGCCGGTGTCCCGCTGGGGGCGGAACGGCCTCTACCTGCCCCGCGAGGAGCACCTCTCGGTCTGGGTCCAGCACTTCGTGGAGGCGCTGGTGGCCTCGAGGGCCCCCCTCCAACCGGAAAAGGGCCTGGACTGGGTGGGCCTCGGCATCGCAAGGCTGGAGCTGGAGCGCCCAAGCCCTGAGGCCCTGGTGCTCCCGCTCTGGGAGGCCGTGAAAGGGCTCCGCGTCGGCCCCGCCCCGG
>BBBN01000095.1 GCA_001311585.1 Thermus sp. JCM 17653 | reverse complement strand
TGGTGGAGACCAGGACCCGCACCCTCCCCCCTTTTTAGGGCCTCCTCCAGCCTCCTCCGGTCCTTGGCGGTGTAGCCGCCCGGTAGGGGCGCACCCCGGGGTGGGCGGCGTAGCGGGCGATGAGCTCGGCGCTTTTGCGGGAGTTGGCGAAGACCAGGGCCCTGAGGCCCCCTTCCGCCAGGGTCCTGGCCAGGTAGGCGGCCTCGAGGAGGGCGCTCCTTCGCCTTTCCCCTTTGCGGTCCAGGGGCTTGGGCAGAAGGACGAGGAGCTCCCTTTCGGAGCGGGCCACCTCCTCCCGAAGCTCCACGAAGGGGAGGCCGGTGAGGGTTTCGGCGTGGGCCTTGGGGTTTTGGATGGTGGCGCTGGCGGCGATGACCTGGGGGCTCGCCCCGTAGCGGCGGGCCAGGCGCAGGAGGCGGAAGAGGACCAGGGCCACGTGGGTGCCGAATACCCCCCGGTAGGCGTGGAGCTCGTCCAGGACCAGGTAGCGGAGGCGGGAGAGGAAGGAGGCCCACTCCCCGTGCCGGGGAAGGAGGCCGAAGTGGAGCATGTCCGGGTTGGAGAGGAGGACGAGCCCCCGTTCCCGCGCCGCCTTGCGGGTGGGCCCGGGGGTGTCCCCGTCGTAGGGGAAGACGCCTTCCAGGGCCCAGGGTCTGGGCCATGGCCTTAAGGCGCCTCAGCTGGTCGTGGGCCAGGGCTTGGTGGGGAAGAGGAGGAGGCTGGTTTCCCCTTCCAAGGCCGCCTGGAGCACGGGCACCTGGAAGACCAGGCTCTTCCCGGCGGCGGTGGAGTAGGCCATGACCACGTTCTTCCCGGCCTCCACCTCCTTGAGGGCCGCCACCTGGTGGGCGAAGGGCGAAAGCCCCAAGGCCCGGACCACCTGGGCGAAGGCCCCCTGGTAGGGGGCTGGCCTGGGGGGGTTCTGGGGGAGGAGGCGGGCGAAGACGATCCGCCCCCGGAACTCCTCCTCCGCCTCCCAGCCACTCCCGGTAGCTGGAGAACCCCCGAAGCGCTTCGGGCAGCACCCCCTTATTATGGGGGCATGATCCTCACCACCACTCCCCAGGTGGAAGGGCGTCGCATACAGGCGTATCTGGGCATCGTTTTCGGGGAGGCCATCGTGGGGGCCAACCTTCTCCGGGACCTCCTCGCCCAGGTGCGGGACATCGTGGGGGGGCGGAGCGGGGCTTACGAGGCGGAGCTGAGGCGGGCCCGGGAGATGGCCCTAGAGGAGCTCGCTGAGGAGGCCAGGAGGCTTGGGGCGGATGCCGTGGTGGGCGTGGACCTGGACTACGAGGTCTTGGGCCAGGGGAACTCCATGCTCATGGTCACGGCCAGCGGCACCGCCGTGAAGCTCGCTCCTTAGGGGCTTCCTCCCCCACGACTCCCAGCTCCTTTACCCACACCTCGTGGACCAGGGGGCGGCCCAGGTAGGGGGCCCAAAAGGGGCTTGCCCGCTTGGCGTAAACCCGGAAGCCCAGGCTCCTATAGAGCCCGCGGGCTGCCCGGTTGGCCCGGGTGGTGGAAAGCTGCACCCCCCTGACCCCTTTTGCCCTTAAACACTCCAAGAAAGCGGCCAGGAGGGCCCTGCCGAGGCCGTGCCCTTGGGCCTTGGGGTCCACGGCGATGTGGAGGTGGGCGGGGTAGGCCTTCTGTGGGGCCTTGGGCCCCGGGAAGAGGAGGAGGCGGAGGAGGTAGCGGAGGTGGGGAAGCCTGGGGCCGTAGCCCCCCAGGAGGAAGCGCAGAAGCACCCCCGGCAACCGGGCAAGGAGGGCCAGGGCCAGGGGGAGGAGGGCGCAGGCCCCCAGGATGTACCCCACCACCTGGCCCCCCTCCTCGGCCACCAGGGAGCAGCACCCGGCCCTCAGGTAGGGGGCCACGAAAAGCTCGCCCCAGAGGGCCTCGCTGGGGAAAACCCCAGACCCTTCCCGGCCCAGGAGGAGGGTCTTATGGGAGAGGCGGGCGATGGCGGGCAGGTCCTCCGGGCGGGCCGGGCGCAGGGTGGGCACGCCTCCAGTTTAGAATGGCCTCCGTGCGCCGCCTGGCCCCTTGGCAGTGGCTCCTTCTGCTGCTCCTCCTTTACCTGGGGGTGGGGGAGGCCCTGAGGCTGTGGCTGGGGCTCCTATGGACCGAGCGCTTGCTGGTGATCCTGGCGGCCTTGGGGGTCTGGGCCTTCATCAACGGCCGTTTCCTCTTCGCCTCCTACCACGCCCTCTTCTCCGCGGCTCGGGTGCGCCGCCTGCCCCTCTTTCCGGAGCCTGGGGAGGGGGAGCACCTTCTGGTCCTGGCCCCCCATCCCGACGACGAGGTGCTGGCGGCGGCGGGCTTATGCGCCGCACCTGGGAGCGGGGGGGACGGGTGAGCGTGGTCTACCTCACCTCGGGGGACGCCTTTGACCTGGCGGCGGGAAGCCCCTCCCCTCCCAGGAGGCCATGCGCCGCCTGGCCCTGAGGCGGATGGTGGAGGCCTGGCGGGGCCTCGAGGCCTTAGGCCTTCCCCGGGAGAGCGCCTATTTTCTGGGCTTTCCGGACCAGGGGCTTTTCGCCCTCTTCACCACCCACTACTACCTGGCCTACGAGAGCCCCTACACGGGCCTCGAGGCCGTGGCCTACCCGGGGTGCTACCGCCTTGGGCTTCCCTACACGGGAAAGGCCCTGGAGGCCACCTTGGTGGAGCTTCTGGAGCGCCTTAGGCCCACCCGGATCCTCCTGCCGAGCCCCCTGGACGCCCACCGGGACCACCAGGCCACGGCCTACTTCGGCATGCAGGCGGCGGCCTTTTTGGGCCTCGAGGGCCGCCTGGAGTACTACCTCATCCACGGGGGCTACCAGTACCCCTTGCCCAAGGGCCTCCACCCGAGGCTTCCCCTCTATCCCCCGCCCAGGGGGCGGGGGCTTCCCTGGCGCCGCTTCCCCCTCACCGAGGGGGAGGTGGGCCTCAAGGAGAGGGCCATCCGCGCTCACAGGAGCCAGATGCGGCTTCTTTCCCGTTTCCTCTTGGCCTTCGTGCGGCAGAACGAGCTCTTTAGCCCCCTGCCCGTTCCTGCCAAGGAGGCCCTAGCCCCGGAGGAGGAGGGGTGGGCCCTCCTCGAGGGGCGGGAGGTCCTCTAGGCTCTCCAGGCCGAAGACCTCCAGGAAGCGTTCCGTGGTGCCGTAGAGCTTGGGGCGGCCGGGGGCCTCCTTCTCCCCCACCACCCGGATAAGGCCCCGCTCCAGGAGGCTTTCCAGGACCCCTTCCACGCTCTTTCCCCGCATGGCTTCCAGCTCCGCCCGGGCAACGCTGGTGGTAGGCGATGAGGGCCAGGACCTCCAGGGCCGCCTTGGAGAGGCGGGGCGGGGTGGGTTTGAGGACCCTTTCCACCGCCGGGAGCACCTTTTCGTGCACCAAAAGCCGCCACCCCCCGCCACCCGCTCCAGGGCCACGCCCAGGTGGCCGGCCTCGAGGTCCTTCTCCAGGGCCTTGAGGGCGCGGAGAAGGGCCTCCTCGGGGTGGCCCAGGGCCTTGAGCTCCTTGAGGCGCACAGGCCTCCCGGCGGCGAAGAGCACCGCCAGGATCTCTGCCTTCAAGCCGGGCCCTTCCATGGGCTAGGCGAGGTAGGGGAGGAGGGCCTCCTTGGGAATGGCCCCTTCCCTCAAGACCTTCCCGGTGCGCAGGTCCACCACGCTGGAGGCCAGGCCCCCCGCCTCTCCTGGGAAGACGAAGTCCACGGGGAAGGTCCGGGCCTCGGCCTCGCTTCTCACCGGGGGTTCGCCGCTTTTGTTTAGGCTGGTGGCGGCGGCGTGCCCCCCTACCCGGCGGAGGAGCTCCCGCAGGGGGTGGTGGGCGGGCATCCTGAGGCCCACGGAGCCGTCTTGGCTGATCCAGGGGGGGATGCCCTTCCCGGGGACCACCACGGTGAGCCCCCCCGGCCAGAAGGCCTCCGCTAGGCGCAAAAACTTCTCTTTCAGGGGGCCGAGGTCCACAAGCTTTAGGGCGCTTTCTAGGTCCGCCACCAGCACCTGAAGGGGCTTGTCCTCGAGCCTACCCTTGACCTCGTAGATCCTCTTGCAGGCGGCCTCGTCCTCCATGAGGGCCAACACCCCCCAGACCGTGTCCGTGGGGAAGGCCACCAAACCCCCTCCCTTAAGGGCCTCGGCCGCTTTGGCCAGGGCTTCCTGGTATACTGCTTCCATGCCGGTCTACCAGTATAAGGCCCGCGACCGCCAGGGCCGCCTGGTGGAGGCCACCATTGAGGCCGAGGACCTGCGCACCGCCGCCAGGCTCCTCCGCGACCGGGGCCTCTTCGTGGCCGAGATCAAGGAGCCTGGGCGGGGCCTCCGGGCCGAGGTGCGCCTTCCCGTTTTGGAGCGGGGTCCTGGCCTTCGGGACCTCGCCATCTTCTCCCGGCAGCTCGCCACCATGCTGGGGGCGGGCCTCACCCTCCTCCAATCCCTGGCCATCCTGGAGCGGCAGACGGAGAACAAGAAGTTCCGGGAGATCCTCAAGCAGGTGCGCACGGACATAGAAGGGGGCACGGCCTTCTCCGACGCCCTCGCCAAGCACAAGCTCTTCTCCCGCCTCTACGTGAACCTGGTGCGGGCCGGGGAGACCTCGGGCGGCCTGGACCTCATCCTGGACCGGCTGGCAACCTTCCTGGAAAAGGAGCTGGAGCTAAGGGGCAAGATCCGAAGCGCCATGACCTACCCGGTCATCGTCTTCGTCTTCGCCGTGGGCGTGGCCTACTTCCTCCTCACGGGGATCGTGCCCCAGTTCGCCCAGATCCTCACCGATTTGGGCTCGGAGCTTCCCCTCCTCACCCGCTTTCTTATCGCCCTCTCCGACTTCTTGCGGGCGGCTACCCTGCCCCTTCTTCTCCTTTTTGTGGTCCTCTTCTTCGCCTACCGCTGGTACTACGGCACCCCCCAGGGGCGGAGGGTCATCGACCGCATCAAGCTCAGGGTGCCGGTGTTCGGCAACCTCAACCGCAAGACCGCCGTGGCCCGCTTCTCCCGCACCCTGGCCCTCCTCCTCTCCAGCGGCGTGAACATCGTGGAGGCCTTGGACATCACCAAGGGGACGGCGGGCAACAGCGTGGTAGAGGAGATCGTGGATGGGGCCAAGCTGAAGATCCAGCAGGGGGACCCCCTGAACCTCACCCTGGCCCAGCACCCCTTCGTCTTCCCCCCCATGGTGAGTTCCATGGTGGCCATCGGCGAGGAGACGGGGGCTTTGGACACCTTGCTTTCCAAGATCGCCGACTTCTACGAGCGGGAGGTGGACGAGGCGGTGGCCAGCCTCACCGCGGCCATTGAGCCCCTCATGATCATCTTCCTGGGGGTCATCGTGGGCATGATCGTGGCCGGGATGTTCCTGCCCCTCTTCAAGATCATCGGGACCCTCTCCGCGCAATAAGCCTCTCCGCCACCTCGGGGGGAACCGGCATCACGGAAAGCCGGTTCCCCCTCCGCACCAGGGGGTGGTCTGGGGGAAAGAGGGTTTTGAGCTCGGCCAGGGGGATGAGGGGCCATTTCTCCACGAAGGCCACCTCCACCGTGTACCAGCGGGGCTTCGCCGGCGTGGCCTTGGGGTCGTAGTAGGGGTTTTCCGGGTCAAACTGGGTGGGGTCGGGGAGGAGGGTGCGCACCACCCGGCACAGCCCGGCGATCCCTGGGGGGTTGGCGCCCGAGTGGTAGAAGAAGCAGAGATCCCCCTCCTTCATGGCCATCAGGTAGTTCCGGGCCTGGTAGTTCCGGACCCCGTCCCAAAGGGCCCTCCCCTCCCGTTCCAGGTCTTCGATGCCGTACACCTGGGGTTCGGACTTGAGGAGCCAGTAGGCCATGCTTCGCAGTCTAAAGGCGGATTTACTCGCTTCCAACTTCCCAGGGCCATGAAGGAGTCTATGGTTGGAAGTATGCGTAGCAGGGGGTTTCTCACGGTCACCCCGGAGGGCCGGGTCCAAGGGGGTGGGGCCACCTCCCCTCAGGGCATCGGGGTGGAGCCCGTCCTTCCCTACCGGCGCCTTTGGATCCAAGGGGTGGTGGGCGGGGCCTTGGGGCCCTACGTGGCCGCCTCCCAGCCGGTGGCTCCCAATTCCTCCCCTGCCTGCGACCCCACCTGGTAGCCTAAGGGCATGGCGCTTTCCCGGGCCCAAGGGATCCTGGACGAGCTCAAGGCGCTCTTCGGCCCACGGGCCCTCCTCTCCCGGGCGGCGAAGGAGGTCTACCGCTACGACGCCATCCTGGTGGGGGAGGCTCCTTTGGCGGTGGTCCTGCCCGAGACCCGGGAGGAGGTGGCCTTCTTGGTCCGCCTGGCCCGGCGGCACGGGGTGGCGCTG
>BBBN01000094.1 GCA_001311585.1 Thermus sp. JCM 17653 | reverse complement strand
CGGAACCCTTTGGCCCTGCCCCTCAAGGTCCTCGCCCTCCTCACCCTGGGCTACACCGCGGCCTTCGCCGCCCTGAACCCCGGGGCCGACCCCTGGGCCCTGGTGGGGGTGGTCCTCGGAGGATTGGGCCTGGCCTTGACGGAGTGGTCCTTGGCTACCTCCTCCTCGTAGCCCTCCTGGCCCTCCTTGCCCTCTGGCCCAAGCTGGCCCCAAGCCCCGGGCCCATCAGGTAGAGGCCTTCGCGGAGGCCTCCTTCACACCCCCTCTCCCAGAGCCCCTAAGCCTCAACACCGCCACCCTGGAGGAGCTGGAGGCCCTCCCGGGGGTGGGGCCGGTCCTGGCCCGGCGCATCCTCGAGGGCCGCCCCTACGGGCGGGTGGAAGACCTCCTCCGGGTCCGGGGCATCGGCCCCGCCACCCTGGAACGCCTTCGCCCCTACGTGCGGCCATGAGGGAGACCCTTCGCGCCCCCGGGGTAGCCCTAGGTCTGGGCGGACTCCTGGGAGCCTTGGGGCTCCTAGAGCCCTGGGTCTTTTCCCTAGCCCCTCCCTTGCTCCTCTGGTACCGCCTTCCCCTGGCCCTAGGGGCGGCCTTGGTCCTCCTCCGGGGCCTCCTTTTCCCCCTCCCGGAGCCCCCCTACGGGCTCCGGCTGGAGGGAAGCTTCGCCGTCCGGGGAGGCTTCACGGAATGGGAGGGGCACCCCCTGCGCGTGAAGGGGTTCCCCCCGCTACCCGACGGGGTGTACCGCCTCCAGGGCCACCTGGCCCCGCCCGAGCCAAGCGCAACCCCGGGGGTTTTGACGAGAGGACCTGGCTTCTGTCCCGGGGGGTGCGGGGGGTGTTTCACGTGGAACGGGCGGCGCCCCTCGCCCCCCTGGCCGACCCCCGGGGTCCCTTTCGGGAGCGGCTGGGCCAGGGGCTTTCCCCGCCCTCCCGCGAGGTGCTGGAAGGCCTCCTCCTGGGGGATAAAAAGGGCCTCGAGGAAGCCTACGCCCTCTTCCAAAGGGCGGGCCTCGCCCACCTCTTGGCGGTTTCCGGCCTCCACGTGGCTTCCTGGTGGGGGCGGTGGCCCTTCTCCCCTTGGGGCGGTGGCGCTACCTCCTGGCCCTCCTCCTCCTGCCCCTCTACCTCCTTCTGGCCGGGCCCAGCCCCTCCCTGGTACGGGCGAGCCTCATGGCAGGCCTTTCCCTCCTGGGCCTCTTCCTGGGCCTGGGGGGGGCGGGGGTGCTCCAGGGCCTGGGGCTGGCCCTCTTCCTCCAGGTCCTCCTACGCCCCGAGGCGGTCCTGTCCTTGGGCTTCCAGCTCTCCCACCTGGCGGTCCTGGGCCTGGCCCTCGTCCTGCCGGCCCTCAGGCTCCCCCCAGGGCCCAAGGGCTACCTCCTCGGGGGCCTGGCCGCAAGCCTCGCCGCCCAGGCGTTCCTGGTGCCCCTCCTCCTCCACCGCTTCGGCTTCCTGCCCCTCCTCACCCCCCTTACCAACCTCCTGGCCTTGCCCCTGGTGGCCCTATTGGTCCCTTTAGGTTTCCTAAAGCTACTCCTAGGAGGCCTCCTCGCCCCCCTGGTGGAGCCCTTGGCCCAGGGCCTCCTGGCCCTGGCCGCCTGGGCTGCCCAGGGCCCTCCTTCGGCTTGGGAGATCTCCCCCTGGCTTCGCCCTCTACGCCCTGGGGCTTTGCCCTCTCCTCCTCTCCCTCCACCGCCGGCTTCCCTGGAAAAGGGGCCTCCTCCTCGCTTCTTTCCCCCGTTCTGGCCAGCCTCCTCACCGCCTGGCCCAAACCCCTGGACCTCTTCCTCCTGGACGTGGGCCACGGGGACGCCCTCCTCGCCCGGATGGGCGGGGCGGAGGTCCTGGTGGACGGGGGCAGGCCGGAAAAGGGGGAGGAGGTGGTGCGGGCCCTAAGGGCCTGGGGGTGGAGGCCTTGGAGGTCCTGGTGGCCACCCACCCCGACGCCGACCACTATGGGGGGCTTCTCCGGGTGGTGGAGGAAATCCCCGTGGGCCTCGCCCTCCTCTCCCCGGCCTTTCCCCGGGACCACCCCCTGGTAGAGGCCCTCCAGGCCCGGGGTGTGCCCTTCCGCTTCCCGGGGGCGGGCACGGCCCTCGCCATAGGCCGGGGGAGGCTTGGGGTGCTCTGGCCCCAAGCCTAAGCGGGGACGACAACAAGGACGGCCTGGTCCTCCTCCTGGACTTCGGGAGGGCCCGGGCCTTCTTCTCGCCGACGTGCCCGAGGAGGTGGAAAGGGCGCTACCGGTAGGCCCGGTACAGGTCCTCAAGGTGAGCCACCACGGGTCCCGGAGCGGCACCTCCGAGGCCCTGTTGCGAAGGACCCGGCCCCAGCTGGCCCTCATCGGGGTAGGACGAAACCCCTTCGGCCACCCTCACCCCGAGGTGCTGGAGCGCCTCCAGGCCCAGGGTGTCCGGATCGCCCGCACCGACCGCATGGGGGCAGTACGGGTCCTCTTCGGCTATGCCTGGTAGCCCAGGCGGCGCAGGAGGGCTTCCAGCTCCTCCAGGGAGCGGTAGTGAATGACCACCCGGCCCCGCTTCCCCCCCACCACCCGCACCGGCAAGCCAGGTACCGGGAAAGCTCCAGGGAAAGGGGTGCGTCCTCCCTGGAGCGCTTTTCCCGGCGCAGACGCTCCGGCAGGGCCTCTGCCTGGCGCACGGAAAGCCCCTTGGCCAGGATCTCCCCAAGGCCCCAAAGGCGGTCCTGGGGCTCCAGCATGAGGAGGGCCCGGGCGTGCCCCGCCGTGATCTCACCCCGTTCCAGGGCCTGTAGAACCTCCTCGGGAAGCTGCAGGAGCCTCAGGGCGTTGGCCACGGTGGAGCGGGCCTTGCCCACCCGTTTGGCCACCTCCTCCTGGGTGAGCCCCATGGCCAAAAGGGCCTGGTACCCCCGGGCCTCCTCCACCGGGGAAAGGTCTTCCCGCTGGAGGTTTTCCACCAGGGCCAACTCCAAGGCTCCTGATCGGTGAGGTCGCGGACCACGGCGGGAACCTCGGTCAGGCCCGCCATCTGGGCCGCCCGGAAGCGTCTCTCGCCGGCCACCAGCTCAAACCCCTCCCCCTTGGGCCGCACCAGGAGGGGCTGGAGGAGTCCTTTTTCCCGGATGGAGGCGGCGAGCTCCTCCAGGGAATCCTGGGCGAAGCGCCTCCTGCTGATGGGGGTTGGGCCGGATGGCCGCGAGGGGCAGGCGCACCACGCTTCCGCTTCCCTTGGGGAGGAGGGCCTCGAGGCCCCTCCCTAGGCCGCTAGCCTTCTTGGACACGGGCCATCACCTCCTCGGCCAGGCGGCGGTAGGCGTGGGCCCCTGGGGAGGTGGGGGCGTGCTGGGCGATGGTCCGGCCAAAACTGGGCGCCTCGGCCAGACGCACGCTCCGCGGCACCACCGTCCAGAACACCTTTTCCCCGAAGTGCCCCTGAGCTCCGCCTCCACCTGCTGGGAAAGCAGGGTGCGTCCGTCGTACATGGTGAGGAGGAGGCCCAGAAGCCGCAAGGCGGGGTTCAAGCGCCCCCGGACCTCCTCCAGGGTGGAAAGAACCCCCACCACCCTTCCAGGGCGTAATACTCCGCCTGCACAGGCACCAGGACCCCCTGGGCCGCCCCCAGGGCGTTCAGGGTGAGGGGGGAAAGGCTCGGGGGAACGTCCAGAAGCGTGAAATCGTACCCCTCGTCCTCCAGGGCCTTGGCCAGGGCCAAGGGGTCCTCCGCCAACTCCAACGTGGCCCCCACCAGGTCGGGGGTGGCGGGGAGAAGGTGAAAGGTGTCCACCGGCCGGACCAGCCTCTCCAGAGGCTCCCCCTGGAGCAGGTGGTACACGCCCTCCTTAGGGCGGAGGCCCAAGCCGCTGGTGGCGTTCATCTGGGGGTCCAGGTCCACCAGGAGCACCCGCTTGCCCATCCGGCCCAGGTAAGCCGCCAGGTTGATGGCGGTGGTGGTCTTTCCCACCCCTCCCTTCTGGTTCACCAAGGCGATGCGGCGCACCTCGCCCTTAGCATAAGGGTTTTTTTCTCGGGAACCCCCGGGCGGCGGGGGTAGCCCCGGGGGTGGGGGCCACCTTGGCCAGCACCACCAAGGCCCTCTCCTCCTCCAAAAAGGGGAGGCGGAGGCGGTGAAGGCCCCCCAAAGCCCCTCCCAAGGGGGAAAGGACCCGGGGCAAGGGCGCCAACTCCTCCTCTACCCGGGGGCCCTTCTGGGCCACCAGGTACCCCCCCACCCGCAAAAAGGGAAGGCCCAGCTCGGCCAGCACGCACAGGGGGGCCACCGCCCGGACCACCACCCGGTGGTAGCCCTCCCGGTGCTCCGGCAGGTGGGCCAGGGCCTCGGCCCGGCCCCAAAGGGGGTAGGCCCCTTTCAGCCCCAAGGCCCGCACCGCCTCCTCCAGGAAGGCCACCTTCTTGCGAACCGCGTCCAGAAGGACCACCTCCAGCTCGGGCCGCACGATCTTCAGGGGAAGGCCGGGAAACCCCGCCCCCGTTCCCAGGTCCAGCACCCGCAAGGACCCCTCCCAGAGGGGAAGCTGAAGAAGGGTCAGGGAGTCCAGGAAGTGCTTCACCACCACTTCCCGCTCGGTGCGGAGGGCGGTGAGGTTGACCTTCTGGTTGGTGGCCATGAGGAGCTGGTAAAGGAGGGAAAAGGCGGGAAGGTGGGGCCTCAGGTCCAGGCCCAGGGCCCATCCTCCCTCCAAAAGAAGCCTCTCCCCTTCCTCCGTCAGGCCCATCCCGCCCCCTGTTTCCCGTGAAACACTACCCCCACCTCCTCAGGTGGACCAAGAGCGCGGTGAGATCGGAGTCCCGTAGCCCAGGGATCCGGGCGGCCTCGGCCAGGGTGCGGGGCCGGGCCCGGGAAAGCTTCTCCACCGCCTCCCGGGAAAGGCCGGGCACCCTCGGGTAGTCCAGGCCCTCGGGGATGCGGTGGGCCTCGAGGTCCCGCATCCTCTCCCGCAGGCCCTCCTGCCGTTCTATGTAGCCCGCGTACTTGGCCCGGATCTCCACCTGCTCCGCCTCCTCCGGGGAGAGGGGGGAAGGGGGCGGGAAGCGCTCCGCCAGGGCCCGGTAGGTGTTCTCAGGCCGCCTGAGCCACTGCAGGCCGGAAACCCCCTCCACCCGCAGGGCCTCGAGGCGCCCAAGCTCCTCCTCCACCCTCCGGTACTTGGCCCGCACCCTCTCCAGGTCCTCCTTGGGCCTCAGGCCCCAGGCCACCGCCAGGGGAACGAGGCGCTCGTCGGCGTTGTCCGCCCGGCAGAGAAGCCTGAGCTCCACCCGGGAGGTCATCATCCGGTAGCTCATCCGTCCCCCTTCCCACCAGGTCGTCCACCAGGACCCCGATGTAGCCGCTTTCCCGGGAGAGGTGGACCTCGGGAAGCCCCAGGGCGAACCGGGCGGCGTTGAGCCCGGCCAAAAGCCTGGCCGCCGCCTCCTCGTAGCCCGAGGTGCCGTTCACCTGCCCGGCGCTGAAAAGGCCGGGGAGGAAGCGGGACTGGAGGCCCCGGGTGAGCTCCCTGGGGTCCAGGCTGTCGTATTCCACGGCGTAGGCGTAGCGCTGGATCACCGCCCGCTCAAACCCGGGGAGCTTCGCACCATCTCCTCCTGGAGCTCAGGGGGCAGGCTGGAGGAAAACCCCTGGAGGTAGACCTCGCTGGTGGAAAGCCCGTCCGGCTCCACGAAGAGGAGGTGGCTCTCCTTGTCGGCGAAGCGCACCACCTTGTCCTCAATGGAGGGGCAGTACCGGGGCCCGATGCCCTCGATGTCCCCGGCGTAAAGGGGAGAAAGGTGGAGATTATCCAGGATAAGCCGGTGGGTGCGCGCCGTGGTGCGGGTCTGCCAGGTGGGGAGCCTGGCGGCGTGGGGCCCCGGGTTTCCCGTGAAACTCCCCGGGGGCACCTCGGGGGGAACCACCTCCAGCTCGGAAAACGCCACGCTGTCCGCCCGGATGCGGGGCGGGGTCCCCGTCTTGAAGCGCCTCAGGGTGTGGCCCACCGCCTTTAGGCTTTGGGAGAGGAAGCGGGCCGGGGGTTCCCCCTGGCGCCCGGCGGGGCGGCTCTTCCTCCCGTACCAGACCACCCCGGAAAGGAAGGTCCCCCCCGCCACCACCACCGCTTGGCGGAAAGGGCCCGCCCGTCCACGGTGCGCACGCCAAGGAGCCTCCCCCCCTCCACCCATAGGGCCGCCACCTCTCCCCGGACCACCGCTATGGGCCTTTCTGACAGAATCTCCTGGGCCTTAAGGGCGTAGAGGTCCCGGTCCACCTGGACCCTAAGGCTCTGCACCGCAGGCCCCTTGGAGCGGTTGAGGACCCGGGTGTGGATGGCGGTGGCGTCCGCCGCCCGGCCCATGAGCCCCCCAGGGCCACCAGCTCGGCCACCAGCTGGCTCTTCCCCGGCCC
>BBBN01000093.1 GCA_001311585.1 Thermus sp. JCM 17653 | reverse complement strand
GGCCCTTTGTCCTCCCCGCCGACGCCGGCTTTGCCCTGGCCCTTTCCGCCCCTCAGGCCTACGTGAGCCGCGTTCTGGTCTGCCCAAACCGAGGGGCGCTCCAGCGTCGCTACGGCGACCGGACCCCCCCTGGCTTCGCGGAGGTCTGGCGGTACAAGGGGTGCCGCCTCCTCATGAAGCCCGGAGACGCCTCTCCGCTCCCGGCCTCCCAGGGGCCGATTCCGGGCTCAGCGCCGCTGGGGGCGTTGGAAGACCCAAGATAGCCGCCCGGCTTTTGGAGGCAGGCCGCCCCAGCGTATGCTGACGAGGGCATGGTCCTGACCGAGCGGATCCCCCTGGTGGCGGACCAGACCGGAGGCCTCCGGGTAGAGGGCAGCCGGGTCTACCTAGAAGACCTCCTGGACGCCTACGAGGGGGGCCTCTCCCCCGAGGAGATGGTCCTGGCCTACCCCAGCCTGAACCTCGCGGACGTGTACGCCATCCTGGCCTGGGCCCTGCGCCACCCGGAGGAGGTGGCCGCCTACCGGGAGAGGGTAAAGAGGGAGACCCGGGAGGCGGAGGAGCGGGCCAGGGCCTACCTTCCTAAGGCCCTTCTAGCCCGGCTGGGTAGGGCGTGAGGCTCCTACTGGACGAGAACGTGGAGAAGGCCCTCCTCAAGGTGTTTCCCTGGCGGGAAAGCAACCTGGGCCTGAGGCGGCGCCACCCTGGGCTAGACGTGGTGCGGGTGGTGGATGTGGGCCTTGGAGGGAGGTCGGACCCCGAAATCCTGGAATGGGCTGCCAGGGAAGGGCGGGTGGTGGTGTCCAGGGACCGGGCCACCCTGAGCGCCGAGGCCGCGCGCGCATAGAGGGGGGCAAGCCTATGCCGGGACTCATCCTCTTGCGCCGGGGCGTTGGCGTAGGCCGGATCCTAGAGGATCTGGAGCTCCTCCTGGCTACCGCGTGGCCCGGGGAGCTGGAGAACGCCATCCTGTACCTGCCTCTCTGAGTTTGGGGACAACTCTAGGAACGCAAGTGCGGGACCTCATGGGGCTGCCCTCGGAAGTGGCGGCTCTCAGAGCCTCTCCGCCCTGCCCAAGGTCTGCGGGAACTCGGCGAGCGCGGAGGCCTCGGTCTCGAGGTCCCAGGGCTCCGTCTCCTGGAGCGAGATCTACACCCTCCGGTCCGTCTCCCCCGCCCAGGCCACGGTGCGCTCCTACGGCAGCACCTCGGTGACCGCGACCTACACCGGGCCCCTCCCTGGCACCCTCTGCTACGACAGAAGCTGCCGGCAGGCGGCCCCGGGCTACTACACCGCCCCGGGGGGGAGCGTGGTGCGGACCTGGACCAACACCTCCTCCCAGTCCTGCCCCTCGGGCTACACGGGGAGCATCGTGGTAACTGAGCAGTGGCGGACGGTGAAGTACTGGACGCCGAGGGAGGGGGGGTTGTCCTCGAGGGGGACCCTGGTCTTCACCAGCGCCACCCGGGACGAGAGGGTAGGTGGGCAGGGGTCGACCGACTGCACGTGGGAAAGAAATGATCGCCCCGAGTCACAGGGGCGGGAGTACGTCTACATCATCAACGCTGACAGCGTGCCGCCCGTGATCGCGCGCTTCAGGGACAGGGACGAAGCCGTCTACTACCTGGGCGAGGATACCGTGCGCTATATGGAAGAGGCGACCATCGAGCTCGGGGGCCAAACCTACCCCATGATGGGGTGGCAGCCCACGGGGTTCGCCAACGCCTCGGCCTGCAACGTGCTAGCCTGCAGCGAAATCCAGCAGCAGCGCGCCCAGGAGACCGCGAAGCAGTGGCTCAGATCCTCAACGCCATCAAGGAAGCGTGGCAGGCCGTGAGCGACTTCGTGAGCAACGTGGCCGAGGCCATCGCCAACTGGGTGACGGAGGTGGCCCAGACCATCGCCGACTGGTTCAGGAGCCTCTTTGGCTAGCGACGGAAGATGAGAGGGGCCGCGGGTAAACTGAGGCCATGAGGCTTCTCCTTCTTCCCGTGGCCCCCCTCCTGCTGGCGGCGGGAGGGTGCAAGGAGCAAACGGCCGCCCTCCCCGAGGACCCCGTGGCCCTGGCCCAGGCCCTGGGGGAGTTCCGCATCGAGACCAGCTTCCCCTGGAACCCCGACTCGGCGGGCTTCACCTGGTACTACTCCCCCAAGGACCTGGAGGCGCTGAACGCCGGGCGGATCCTCCTGGGCTACCCGGACCTCGTCCCCGGGCCCAATTGCGGCTCCACCGGGCGCTGCTCCTACGAGGGCGGGGTGGGGAAGGACTGGGTCCAGCCCCTGCCCAAGGTCCGCCCCTACTTCAACGCCGCCCCCACCCTGCTTCCCCTGGTCTACGCCCTCCCCGACGGGGACTTCCGGCTCGACCAGTACCTAAGGGTCTACGGGAGGTGGTACAGGTTCACCGCCCGGGCCCGGGTCTTCCTCCGGGACGGGGGGAGGCGGTTCGGGGTGGAGACCTTCCCCGTGGAGGCCTACCCCCTCCCCGAGCTCCCGGAGATCTACCCCTACGACGCCCTCCCCCCCGTGACCGTGGGGGCGGTCTGCGCCCAGCCCGGCGGGCTCAACGACGCCGACCGCTGGGCCGTGGGGAACGACGCCCCCTACTACCTGTGGAGCGAGCGGAACGCCATCCAGTCTGTGTACTACGAGGACGGACGGCTGATAAGCAGTATCTTCCGCGAGCCCGTGAACGGCTACTACAGGAACTGCCAGCTCTGCGCCACAAAGAGCGCGGTCCCCCCGGGGAAAGACTTCTACTACGACATCTTCGTCCGCCTGGTGAACACCGAGCCTCGGCTCGCAAGGACCTACGGGCTCTGGTGGCGGGTGTACAACAAACGGCCCCTCCGGGTGGAGCAAAACCCCGACGGCACCTACACCTGCCTCAACTTCTCCCGGGAAAACCTGAACGCCTACGAGGGGCCTTTCACCCTGGAGGAGCTCAGGGCCCGGTACTTCGACCCGGAGAACCCCCCCACTGCGGCCCTCTGGCCGAGGTAGGGGGAGGCCTCGGCTCCTGGCCCATCCCGAGGGGCGGATCGCCCCGGCCTAGGGGCTCCCGCTGCTTTTAAAGAGGCGGCTCCCCCTGGCCCTCCTGCTCGCCCTCGCCGCCCTCTACGCCTGGTACCTGGTCTCCCTCGGGATCAACGTGGTGATGGGGGTAGGTACCTCTTCCCCTTCGTCCCCTTGGTGGCCCTCGGCCTGGCCGAGGCCATGGGCGCGCTGAGCCGGGAGGGCTTTGGGCGGCTCGCGCCGCTCCTCGGGGTCGCGCTCCTCCTCGCGGGCTTCGCCTACAGCCGCTACCAGAGGCCCGCCGAACCGGCGGAGGACTACTGGAAGTACGGGTACCTGTCCCTCGTCCTGCTCCAGAAACATAAGGCGGAGGCCGTCTACCTGCAGAGCAGACGTTACGAGTTCCTCTTGGTCAAAGCCCTGGAGGACGAGGGGTTACCTCCTGAGCGCATCTTCATGGAAGGGGTCCCCTACCGGTCGGACCCCTCTCTGCTCGTGCGTTATAAGCGCGTTCCCCCCTTGCTGGACGTGGGCACCTTTGTGCTTCAAAAGTGGACCACGGAGGTGGCCCGTCCTCGCCGTATCTACGAGGACGGGCGGGGCGAGGTCTGGTTCCTGCCCGGGCCTAGTAAGGAAAGAGGGCGTCCTGGGACGCCACCCGGAAGCTCCAGGTGAAGGTCTTTTCCGTGTTCCCAAAGACCGCGCGCACCGTGGCGGTGTACTCTTCCCCGGGGGTCAGGGGATCCCGGGGGACGACGAACACCGCGGAGTCGCTAGCGAGGATGCTGGCTCCCACATCCCCGCCCCGGTCGCTCGGGGCCCAGTACTCTAGCGCCCCTCCTGGAGCTCGTAGGAGGGCTCCGCCCGGAGGGGCCTGAGGTCGCCCTGGGCCGCCACGGAGAAGCGCCAGGTGAACTCCCGCACCTCGCTCCCCAGGCGCACCTTCAGGTAAGCCTCGTACTCCGCCCCGGGGGTGAGGGGGTCGTGGGGGAGGGCGACAACGACGCCCCAGCCCCGAAGGCCGTTCAGAGCCCCCTGGCGCCAGAAGTCCCGCTCCTCCCAGTACTGCAGGCTACCGTAGGCGCAGAGGGGATTCAGGGCCCCGTCGGAGAGGCGGGTGAGCCTGGCCTCCAGGACCTGGGTGTCCACGGGGGAGGAGGGGAAGGTCTGGAGGGTGAGGGGGAGGCCGATGGGGGTGCGCACCACGCCCGTCCCGTCGTCCCAGGTGAGCCCCTCCTGGGTCAGGAAGGGGCGGACCTGGGGCATGGAGGGGTTGGAGCAGGGAGCGGTGGGGTTAGGGTTTTCGCGGCCTGCGTACCGATCTAAGACCAGGACCCTGTCGGGAGCGGGGAAAAGCAGAGGACCCGTCCCCGGAGCTCCCCCGTAGAGGTTAGGGAGGTTGGCCCAGGTGCGTCCCCAGCCGTCCCCGTAGCCTGGCACGGGCCCCGCGTCCTTGTAGACCCCGAAGCCCCCATTTACAGCCCGGGGGTCGATCATGTTGAAGCGGTGAAAGGGGGCAGCGATCCACCAGTTTATGGCCTTCTCTTCGGAAGGCCAGATGGGCTGACCGTTAAATCTGACGAGGTGGGCCCACTCGTTACCCCTTTTTCCCGCCTGCTGTCCTTCCTGGCTTGCAAAGGGCTGGGAGTGGTCCTCGTCATGGGGAAGGTTGTTGGGGTAGTTCATCGCCATGTAGCGGCTATGCAGCCAGCCCCTGAAGCTCCACTCGGGGTCCTCCTTCACCCGGGGAAGGCCCATGTAGTCCCGCCAGAAGTTCCAGGCGTCCATTCCCGAGCGTTCCCCGGGTCCGAGGACCTTGAGGTAGAAGGGCACCACCTCCTCCACCGCCTTCCCCGAGGCGTCCTGCCCCGAGAGGACGAACTCGTACTTGAAGGGCCCTGGGAGAGAGCGCCCGGGTCCACCCGGAAGGTCAGGGTGGCGGTGGGGCTCGCGGGGGTCAGGGCAAAGCTCCCCGTGGGGTGGGCCACCCCGGGATAGCGGCTCGCGTCCCAGCCCGGGCAGTTGGAGGTGCCCTTGGCGCAGGGGTCCGCGAGGCGCACGGTGAGGGTCAAGGAGGCCACCCTGGAGTCGTTGAAGGTCGCCCGCACCGGGACCTGGACCTGGCCCCCGGGGGCCACGATCTGGAGGGGGGAGGAGAGGTCCAGGGCGAGGGTGAAGGGGGTAGGCGTCACGCTTAAGGTCAGGTTGGCCTCCTGGGCGTAGCTCCCTGCGGTCCCCCGCACCTTGAGGGCGTAGGTTCCTGGGGCCACGCTTTTGTCCACCGAAACGGTGAGCGCCTGGGTCACCGGACCGCTGCCCGAGACCGTCACGCCGGTGGGCGTGAGGGTGATCCCGCTCGGGGCTCCCACCAAGCTCAGGCTCACCGTCCCGGTGAAGCCGTTCTGGGGCGTTACCGTGAGGGTGGTGGTGTCGCTAGACCCCTGGGCGATGGAAAGGCTCGCGGGGTTTAGGGCGAGGGTGAAGGGCTTGGGCTGAAGGCCCGGAAGGCTCAGGTTGCCGCAGGCCGCGAGGAGGAGGGCGGCCAAGGGGAGGAGAACCTTGGTCTTTCCCATCTCAGGGGGATTTTAACTCGGGCCCGGGTCCTCCGGTGGACCCGCTACGATTTCCTCCTCAGGAAAGCGGGCGTCCAGGGTATAGACCCGCTTCACCCCAGAGGCCAGGGCCGCCGCCCAGATGAGGCGTCCCCGAAGGAGACCCTCCTCGAGGGGCGGCAGAGGAGGAGGGCCCGCATCCAGAGCTCCTTGTCCCCGCCCACCGCCTTCAGGTTCTCCTTCTGGAGGAGGGCCAAAAGGGCGTCCACCACCTCCTTCCGGGGCACGCCGTACACCGACTCCAGCACGTAAGCCGTCTCCACCAGGGCCACCTCCGTGATCCCTAGGGCCTCCTCCCCGTCCAGGACCTGGGCGGCCTTCTCCGCCAGGTGGGGCGGGTCCCCGGTGAGGTAGCGTACGAGAAGGCTCGAGTCCACCAAGGCCTTCACGCTTCCTCCAGGAAGCCCGCCAGGCCCTCTCCCGCGCCGTGGCCAGGCCTCCTCGGAAACGGTGCCCCGGATCCGGTCCCGGAGGAGCCCTTTGAGGGAGGCCTTGTGGGGCGGGGGGAGGAAGTAGAGCTCCACGTGGTCCCCCACCAGGCGCTGGACCACCCGCCAGCCGGGGCCGATTCCCAGGCGCTCCCGGATCTCCTTGGCGATGACCACTTGCCCCTTGGGGCCTACCGAGTAGGTCATGGTACAACCTCCTCGCTTCAGTATAACCCGAGCCCGTCCCCCTTCCCGGCCCTGGGCACCGCCTTTGGGGTTCCTAGGGGAGAGGGCGGGGAGCCGGTTCCACCCCCGCCCCCTCCGGGGCCCTCTAGACGGCCCGGGCGGGACACCCGTGGCGGAAGG
>BBBN01000092.1 GCA_001311585.1 Thermus sp. JCM 17653 | reverse complement strand
CCACCACCGCCTGGTCCAGGACCTCCTCCGCGTGCACCGCCAACCAGTAGGCCTCCCGTGCCCAGGGCGGGCCCACCCGGGGCCCAGGGTTCACCACGTAAAGCCGAGAAAGGCCGAAGTTGCGCATGGCCCGGGCCACCGCCCCCACGTTCATGGGCTCCTGGGGCTCCACCAGGACCACGCGGACATGGGCCAGGGGGCTCATGGGGTTCCCTCCGGGGAGGAAGCGGGGGTCTCCTGGGGAGGCGCAGGCTGGGCCTTAAGGTCCGGCGCCAGATCCTTCGCCTGGGAAGGCGGCGGCCCGGGCTCTTTCCCCTTAGGGAAGACCATCTCCACCCCGCTATCGGAGGCGTACCCCGAAAGGAGGTCCACCCGCGCCCGCACCAGGCCCGAAGGCATGGGAAAGTCCCCGCCCGGACGGCCCCTCAGCGCCTCGGCCACGAAGTCCCGGAAGATGGGGGGGTTCACCACCGAGCTGGAGGCTCCCGCCCGCCCATGCGCAGGGGCTGGTTGTCGTCCCGCCCCACCCAGACCACCACGGAAAGCCCCTGGGTGAGCCCGGCGAACCAGAGGTCCCCGGGGCCTCGTTGGTGGTCCCGGTCTTCCCCCCACCACCCGCCCCGGGACCCGCGCGCTTGGCCAGGCCCTTTTCCCCCAGGTCGTACACGTACCCCTTGAGGAGGTCCCAGCCTGGTAGGCCGCCAGAGGGTCAAAGAGGCGGCGCCTCTCGGGGGAGGCCTGGTAGAGCACCCTTCCCCCGCCGTCCTCCACCCGTTGCACGTAGAGGGGGGCCACCCGGTAACCCCCGTTGACGAAGGCGGCGTAGGCGGCGGCCAGGTCCACCGGGGTGATGGAGGCTCCCCCGATGGCGATGGCCAAGGTGGGGTACTTCACGGCGAAGCCCGCCTGGGAAAGCTTCGCCGCCACCCGCTCCACCCCGATGGCCTGGGCGGTGGAGATGGCGGGCAGGTTCAAGGAGAGGTCCAGGGCGTAGCGCACGGTGATCTCCCGGTTGAGGAAGGTACCGGAGAAGTTCTTGGGCCGCCAGAGCCCCCCAGGCTGGCTGGGGTCGGGGAACTCCAGGGGCTTGTCCGGCACCAGGGTGGCCTGGGTCCAGCCCGCCTCAAAGGCGGTGGTGTAGACGAAGGGCTTGACGGCGCTCCCCGGGTTCCTGAGGGCCCGGGTGGCCCGGTTGTACTCGTCTCTCTCCCGCCGCACCCCCCCCACCAGGGCCAGGACCTCTCCCGTCATGGGGTCTAGGGCCACCAGGGCGAGCTCCGCCCCTTGAGGCAAGCGGGCCCGCTTGGCCACCCCTTCCGCCGCCCGCTGCATGGCGGGGTCCAGGGTGGTGTAGACCTTAAGCCCCCCCTCCCCGTAGACCTTCTCCTTGCCGAAGCGGGCCTCGAGGAAGCGCCGCACCTCCAGGACGAAGTGGGGGGCCATGCGGTAGTCCAGCTGCCTCAGAAGGCGGGCTTCGGGGTCCACCAGGCGGGCCTCCAGAAGGTTGCCCTCCTCGTCGTAGCGCGCCTCCCATCCCCTCGGGGCAAGGGGCTCCTTCCAGGCGGCCTCCGCCAGCTCTCGGCTCACCCAGCCCTCCTCCACCATCTGCTGAAGGAGGAGGCGCATCCTCTCCCGCACCCCCTTCAGGTCCTGGTAGCGGGCGTTGGGCGCGGGGATGAGGGAGGCCAGGTAAAGCCCCTCGGCCAGGGTAAGGGCCGCGGGGTCCTTGCCGAAATAGGCCTCCGCCGCCCCCTTGATGCCCACGGCGTTCCCTCCCCAGGGGACCACGTTGAGGTACATCTCCAGGATCTCCTCCTTGGTGTAGCGCCTCTCCAGCTCCAGGGCCAGGGCCCACTCCTTGAACTTCCGCTCTAAAGAGCGGGCTTGGGCCAGCTCCTTGAGGAGGGTGTTCTTGATGACCTGGGTGGTGATGGTGCTTCCCCCCTGCAGGTCCCCCCGGGCGATGGCGTAAAGCGCCCCCAGGATCCGGAGAAAATCCACCCCGTAGTGCTGGAAAAAGCGGCGGTCCTCGGAAAACACGATGGCCGCCACCGCCGCCGGGGAGACCTCCGGGAGACGGACCAGGCTTCGGTGGATGGCCCTGCCCTCTTCCACGCTGGCGATCTGGGCCAAGGGGGTGCCGTCCCGGGCGTAGAGGGTGGAAGTGGCCGTGAGGCGCAGGCGCTCAAACTGGGAGAGGTCCGGGAGCTCCGGGTGTAGGCGTAGGCCAGATAACCCAGGGCCAGAAGGACCCCAAAGAGAAGTCCCACCAGGGTGAGAAAGAGAAGGCGCAAGGCCCGCACGCTCCTAAGTTTACCCAAGGCCCCCCTTTAGGCCGAAAGGCCCATAAACCGGAGGAGCTTCTCCCGGGTCAGAGGCTTCTCTATGGGGGTCACCCGCACCACCTCGGCGGTGGTGCGGAGCTTTGCCTGAGGGGAGATGAGGACGGCCAGAGGAACCTCCTTGAGCCGCCGCACGTGGCGGATACGGGTGGCCACGGCGAAGGGGTCCACGTCTAGATCCTCGTCCACGAGGATATAACGGGGGGTGTTTTCCGAAAGCCAAAAAAAAGGCCCTCCCGGGCCAGGTCAAAGGGGCAAACGGGGACGCCCCTTTCGGACAAGACCAGCTCCACGTAGGCCCTTAAGGCCTGGTTGCGGCTTAATAGGAGCAAGCCCGGATAGTCCGCCGCCACGGCAGCAGTTTATCCGGGCTTTGCGAAAGGCGTGTGAAAAAGGCTGGCTGGGGCGCGTGGACTCGAACCACGACCGGCGGATCCAAAGTCCGCTGTCCTGCCATTAGACGACGCCCCAGCGGCCAAGCCCGATTGTAGAGCAAAAGGGTGGTGGCGTCAAACGTTGAAAAGGATGTAGAGGACATCCCCGTCCTGCACCTCGTAGTCTCTGCCCTCGAGGCGCACCCAGCCCCGCTCCTTGGCCCGCGCCCACCCCCCGGCCTCCACCAGCTTGTCCCAGGGGATGACCTCGGCCCGGATGAAGCCCCGCTCCATGTCGGAGTGGATCTCCCCGGCGGCCTGGGGGGCCTTGGTCCCCCGCCGCACCGTCCAGGCCCGCACCTCCTTCTCCCCGGCGGTGAAGAAGGTGAGGAGGTCTAGGGCGCGGTAGCCCGCCCGGGCGAGGCGTTGTAGGCCGCTTTCCCTAAGGCCGTAGCTCTGGAGGAGCTCCCCCGCCTCCTCCGGGGAAAGCTCGGCGAGCTCGGCCTCGAGCCGGGCCGAGACCACCACCACCTCGGCCCCCTCCTCCTGGGCCCTCTCCCGCACCGCCCTCACGTGGGGGTTCCCCTCCCCCTCGGGCAGGTCCTCCTCGGCCACGTTGGCCACGTAGATCACGGGCTTGGCGGTGAGGAGGGGGGTCTCTTTGAGGAAGCGGCGCACCTCCTCGGAAGGGGGGAAGGTGCGGGCGGGCTTGCCTTCTTGCAGATGGGCCTGGAGGGCCTCCGCCGCCTCCAAGAGGGAAAGCCTCTCCCGGTCGGCCCTGGCCTCTTTCCTCAGGCGCTCAAGCCGCCTCTCCAGGGCGGCGAGGTCGGCGAGCAGGAGCTCGGTCTCCACCACTTGGGCGTCCTCCAAGGGGTCCACCCGGCCCATGACGTGGACCACGTCGGGGTCGGGGAAGCAACGGAGGACGTGGGCGATGGCCGCCACCTCGCGGATGTGGGCCAGGAACTGGTTACCAAGCCCCTCCCCCTTGTGGGCCCCCTTGACGAGCCCGGCGATGTCCACGAACTCCACGTGGGTGGGCACCACGGGCGGAACCCTCTCCCCCTTGGCGAAGGCCTTCTGCAGGGCATAGAGCCTTTCGTCCTCCAGGGGCACCACCCCCACGTTCTTGTCTATGGTGGCGAAGGGGTAGTTGGCGGCCAGGGCCCCCGCCCGGGTGAGGGCGTTGAAGAGGGTGGACTTGCCCACGTTGGGTAGACCTACGATTCCTACGGCAAGCATCTTAGGACCTCAAAAAAAAGCCCCAAAGGGGGCCTTTATCCATCCTATCATGCGGGTTTCGTATGATGGCGGGGTATGGATCTGGCCGCCCACATCGACCACACCCTCCTCAAGCCCACCGCCACCCCTGAGGAGGTGGCGAAGGCGGCGGAGGAGGCGCTGGAGTACGGCTTCTACGGCCTCTGCGTCCCCCCTTCCTACGTGGCCCTGGTGCGCCAGGGCTTTCCCCACGCGCCCTTCCGCCTGGTGACGGTGGTGGGCTTTCCCTTGGGCTACCAGGAGAAGGCGGTGAAGGCCATGGAGGCCGCTTTCGCCGTGGCCCAGGGAGCAGACGAGGTGGACATGGTCCTCCACCTGGGCCGGGCCAAGGCGGGGGACCTGGACTACCTGGAGGCCGAGGTGCGGGCCGTGCGGGAGGCCATCCCCAAGGCGGTGCTCAAGGTGATCCTGGAAACGGGGTACTTCTCCCCGGAGGAAATCGCCCGCCTGGCGGAGGCAGCCATACGGGGCGGGGCGGACTTCCTCAAGACCTCCACGGGCTTCGGCCCCCGGGGGGCGAGCCTTGCGGACGTGGAGCTCCTCGTAAAGGTGGCCCAGGGAAGGGCCCAGGTGAAGGCGGCGGGAGGCATAAGGGACCGGGAAACCGCCCTAAGGATGCTGGAAGCCGGAGCCAAGAGGCTTGGCACCTCCAGCGGGGTGGCCTTGGTCAAGGGGGAAGGGGGCGGCCTTGGGTACTAGAAGACCGCGGAGGAAGGAGATCGCCGGGCTTCCCGGCTACCTCCTCCTTCTGGTCCTCCTTCTCCTTTGGCTCTTTCAGGAGCTCCGCCCGGGGCCCGCCCCGGAAAGGGCCCCCCTGGAGGGAGGCGGGCCTGAGGTCTACTTCATGCCCGAGGACGGGACCCGGGCCAAGGCCCGCCTTCTCGCCCTCATGGACGGAGTCCAGGAAAGCCTGGAGGGCGCCTTCTACGAGTTCCGCGACCTGGAGATCGCCCAGGGCCTCCTCCGGGCCAAGGCGCGGGGGGTGAGGGTACGGCTCTACGGGGAAAGCGACTACCGGGAGGACTTCCGCCGCTACCTGGTGGCGGCAAGCCTCGGCCAATCCCAAGAACCTCCCCGGGTGCCCCAGGCGACCCTAAGGGAAAGGGTACGCCCCATCTCCCTAGACTGCGAGGAGATCGCCGGCATCCCCGTCTGCTACGACGAGCGGGAAGTTCATGCACCACAAGTTCCTGGTGGCGGACGGAAAGGTTCTGTGGACAGGGAGCACCAACATGACCTGGAACGCCTTCGCCCGCAACAACGAAAACAGCCTCCTCCTCCCCTCCCCCACCCTGGCCCAGGGCTACGCCCGGGAGTTCCAGGCCCTTTTTAGGGGGGAAAAGGAAGGCCTGGGCCTTCCCGTGGCCTTCCGCCTCGAGGACCCCCCCCTCTCGGGGGTGGCCTACTTCAGCCCCAAGGGAGGAGAAAAGGCGCGGGAGGCCCTTCTTAGGGCCGTGGAGCGGGCCGAGAAGGAGATCCTGGTGGCCGCCTTCGTCCTCACCGACCGGGAGGTGGTGGAGGCCCTAAAGAAGGCCCACCGCAGGGGGGTCCAGGTGCGGGTCCTTCTGGAAAGCCGCAACCTCAGGGACAGCCGGGAGGAAGACCTGCTCCAAGCCGGCATCCCCGTGCGCCAAGACGGCAACCCCTACACCCTCCACCACAAGGTCATGGTCCTGGACGGGACCAGGGTGGTCACGGGAAGCTACAACTTCACCCGGCGGGCCTGGCAGGTGAACAACGAAAACCTCCTCGTCCTGGAAAGCCCCCCTTTGGCGGAGCGGTACCGCCAGGAGGTGTTGCGGTTATGGGAGGAAGGGAAGCCCCTTTGATACCACCCCATGCCGGCTTGGGCCAGCATGGGGGCCCCGGCGAAAGCATGACGCCGTCCTCTGGGGCGAAGGAAGAGGCCCCCGTCCTCGTCCTGGCCTCGGGTAGCCCGCGGCGGAAGGCCCTGCTGGAAGCCTTGGGCTACCGGGTGCGGGTGGTGGTGCCGGGGGTGAAGGAGGAGGACCTCCCCCTACCCCCCAAGGCCCTGGCCCAGGCCCTGGCCCGGAGAAAGGGGGAAAGGGTGGCGGGAAACTGGTTCTGGCCGCCGACACGGTGGTGGACCTGGACGAAAAGCCCCTGGGCAAGCCCAAGGACCGGAGGAGAACCGGGAGTTGCTGAGGCGCCTCTCGGGGCGGGCCCACCTGGTCCACACCGCCTTCTACCTGCGCACCCCCAAGGACCTGGTGGAGGAGGTGCACACCGCCCGGGTGCGTTTCCGGCCTCTTTCGGAGGAAGAGATCGCCTGGTACGTGGATAGCGGCGAAGGCCTGGACAAGGCAGGGGGGTACGGGGCCCAAGGCCTGGGGATGGCCCTCTTGGAGGGGGTGGAGGGGGACTTCTACACGGTGGTGGGCCTCCCCGTGGCCCGCATTTTCGCCCTCCTTTGGGAACGGGGGTTCCGGCCATGAAGGAAACCACCCTCCGCCGCGGCCTACTTCTCTTGCTCCTCCTTCTGGGCCTCGCCCTGGCCGC
>BBBN01000091.1 GCA_001311585.1 Thermus sp. JCM 17653 | reverse complement strand
CGGGGCTCGGGCGGCCGCCCCCCTGGCGCACGAGGCGGGTGAGCTCGCTCTCCCGGCGGCGGCTGAAGACCCCTTCCAAACGTTCCACCTCCCGCAACGCCGCCCCAAAGGCCCTCTGCGCCCGCCAGGGAGGGGCCAAAAGCTGCACCTCCAGGAAGCTTCCCAAAACCCCTTCCCACCTGGCCCCGTACCGGCCCATGCCCAGGAGGATAAGGCCGGGCGGTTAGGTGGCCGTTAATACCACCCCATGCTGGCCTAAGGGGCCCCGCCTCCACGGGTTTACGCCCATAACCTGGCCCTAACCGCCTCCGGGCATACTGAAGGGGTGCAGGTGCTCCTCTTGGAGGACGAGCCCCGGCTGGGCCAGGCGGTGGCCCGGGCCCTCCTGGGCCAGGGTTACGGGGTGCGCTGGGCCAAGGGCTTGGAGGAGGCCCGGGAGGCCTTCCTGGAGCTGGAGCCCGACCTCATGGTCCTGGACGTGCGCCTCCCCGAGGACCCGGACGGGGGCTTCCGCTTCGCGGGGGAGGCGCGGGAGGCGGGCTACAAGGGGCCCATCCTCTTCCTCACCGCCCGGGACGCTCTCGAGGACCGCGTCCAGGGCCTGGACCTGGGCGGGGACGACTACCTGGTGAAGCCCTTCCACCTGGAGGAGCTTTTGGCCCGGGTGCGGGCGCTTCTCCGCCGGACCTCGGAGGTGAAGGCCTCCCGGGCGCGTCTAGGACTTGGAGGTGGACCTGGCGGGGCGGGGGGTCTACGTGGCGGGCAGGCGGGTGGACCTTTCCCTGAAGGAGTTCGCGCTCCTGGAAACCCTTCTCCTCCACCCGGGCCGGGTCTTCGCTCCGGAGGAGCTCGCCGAGCGGGTCTTCGGCGACCCGGAAAAGGTGGGGGCGGTGAAGGTCTACGTCCACTACCTCCGGCAGAAGCTCTTCCCGGAGGTGGTGCGCACCGTGCCCGGGGGGTATCGGCTTGGGGATGAGCCTTAGGACGCGGCTCGCCCTCTTCTTCGCCCTGGCCATCGGGTTCGCCCTCTTCTTCCAGGGGGCCTTGAGCTACGTGGCCTTCAAGGGGCTCCTGGAGGCCGACCTGGACCGCTCCCTTCTCTTCTACGCCCGTGCCCTCGCCGAGGGCCGGCCTGGCCCCCGGGGCGAGTTCGCCTTCCGCTTGGTCCAAGGCGGGGCGGAAACCCAAAGCCCCAACTTCCCCGACCTTTCCCCCCCTGGCCCGGGGCGGTACTGGAAGGAGGGTGGCGGGTCTGGGTGCTGGAGGTGCCGGGAGGCACCCTGACCGTGGCCCGCTACGAGCCGGAGGCCTCCTTGGCCCTCACCCGCTTCCGCCTGGCCCTTTCCGGGGTGGGGGCGGTCCTCACCCTGCTCTTCTCCCTCCTGGCCTCCCGTTTGGCCGGGGTGGCCTTGAGGCCCCTTTCCCGCCTCACGGAGGTGGCGCGGCGGGTGGCCGACTCCCAGGACCTCTCCCACCGGGTGCTTCCGGAAGGCGGTGGGGAGCTCAGAACCCTGGCCGAGGCCTTCAACCACATGCTGGAGCGCCTTCAGGCTTCTTAGAGCGGGAAAAGCGCTTCACCCGGGACGCGGCCCACGAGCTCAGGACCTGTGGCGGCGGCCTTGGCCCAGGTGGAGGCGGCGGAGGCGGGCTACCTTTCCCAAGGGGAGGCCCTTCAGGCGACGAAGGAGGAACTCCTCCGCATGAAGCGGCTGGTGGAGGCCCTCCTCGTCCTGGCGCGGGAAGGCCGGGTGACGCCCGTGCCCTTGGACCTCGCCGCCCTTGCCCGGGAGGAGGCCAGGGCCTTTGGGGTGCTACCGGGGGCCCGAAACCCTCCCCTACGAGGCGACCCCCTCCTCCTCGCCCAGGCCCTGCGGAACCTCCTCAGAAACGCGCTCCTCCACGGGGAGGGCAAGGGGGTGGAGGTGAGGCTGGCCACGCAGGGGGACACCCTCCTTTTGGAGGTAAAGGACGAGGGCCCGGGCATGCCCGAGGAGGCCCTAAAGGCGGCGGGAAGGCCCTTTTTTTAGGGCCTCGGCGAAGCCGGGGAAGGGCTTGGCCTTTCCGTGGCGAAAAAGGTGGCCGAGGTCCACGGGGGGAGGTTGGAGCTCCTTCCCCATGCCCCTTCCGGCCTGGTGGCCCGGCTGGTCCTGCCCCCTCTTAGCGAAGGCGCTTCAGGGCCTCCTTGATGAGCTCCTGGGCCTTGGCCTTGGGGTTTTGGCGCAAGAGGTCCAGGACCACCGCCCGGGCCTGGGCTTCCTTGAACCCCAGGGCGGCGAGGGCCATCACTGCCTCCAGGGCGGCCTCGCTCTCCACCTTCTCCCCGGTGAGGAGGTGGGGGGGCACCTTCCCCTTGAGCTCCAGGGCCATCCTTTCGGCGAGCCTTTTCCCCACCCCGCTTGCGAGGTGAGGAGCCTCAGGTCCCCCTCCGCCAAGGCCCGGGCGAGGAGCCTCGGGGGGAGGGCGGAGAGGAGGGCGAGGGCCACCTTGGGCCCCACCCCGCTCACCGAGAGGAGGAGCTCAAAAAGGGTAAGGCTTTCCTCCTCGGGAAAGCCGTAGAGAAAAAGCCCCTCCTCCCGCACCTGGAGGTGGGTGTGGACCCCTACCTCCTCCCCTTCCCTCAAGGCCTGCAGGAAGGGGCTTGGGGCCTGGACGAGGAAGCCCACCCCGCCCACCAGGAGGAGGAAGCCCCCTTCCTCCTTCCTGAGGACCTGGCCCCGGAGGTAGCGGATCATCGGCCCTGGAAGCGGGGCGGGCGCTTCTCCCGGAAGGCCTTAACCCCCTCCTCGTGGTCCTGGGTCCTCCCCGCCTCCCCTTGCAGGATGGCCTCGAGGGCCAAGGCCTCGGTGAGGGAGAGGCGGTAGGTCTCCAAAAGGAGCTTCTTGGTGAGGGCGTAGGCCCGGGTGGGGCCTTGGGCGAGTTCTTTGGCCAGGGAGAGGGCCTCCTCCAAAAGCCCTTCCGCGGGCACCACCTTGTGCACGAGCCCCAGGGCCAAGGCCTCCTCGGCGGAGAGCTGGGGGAGAGGAGGAGGAGCTCCTGGGCCTTGGCCAGGCCCACCAGGCGGGGGAGGAGGAAGCTCATCCCCGAGTCTGGAACCAGGCCGATCTTGGTGAAGGCCGTGGTGAAGCTCGCCCCCGCGGCGGCGAGGCGCAGGTCACCCCAGAGGGCGAGGCTCATCCCCGCGCCCGCCGCCGCCCCGTTCACCGCCACCACCAGGGGCTTCTCCAGACCCGCCATGGCCTCCACCACCCGGTTGTAGCGGCGGAGGTGGGCCTCGTAGTCGGGCTTTTGGTCGCCGAACTCCGTGAGGTCCTGCCCGGCGGAGAAGGCCCGCCCTGCCCCCGTGAGGAGGAGGGCGCGCACCGCTTGGTCCTCCTCCCCCTCCTTGAGGGCGGTGTAAAGGGCGTCTAAGAGCTCGCCGGTGAGGGCGTTGAGCTTCTCGGGCCGGTGAAGGGTGAGAACCAGGACCCCGTCTTGGCGCTCCTTAAGGATCATGGCCCCATTGTAAAGGGGAGCGCACCTACACCGGTTTTTGGTGTAGCGTAGATGGAGGGTATACCCCCTTGGAGGCGAGGCATGGAGCTCACGCTGGAAAGCCAAGGCTACCTGGAGGCCCTCTACCGGACCTACCTGGAGGACCCCTTTGCCCTGCCGGAGGAGTGGCGGCGCTACTTTTCCGCCCTCTCCCTCGAGGACGGGCGACGAGAACCGCCCCCTTCCCCGGCCCAGGCGGTGGATGTGGCCTTTCTCCTCAGGGTGGAGGCCTTGCGCCAGGCCTACCGGGAGCTTGGGCACCTGGCGGCCCGGACCGACCCCTTGGGCCGGGAAAGGCCCAGGCCCAAGGCCCTTACCCTCGAGGCCCACGGCCTCTCCCCGGAGGACCTAAGGAAGCCCCTTCCCCCCCTCTTCGGCGCGCTACCTTGGGGGCCCTTCTTGAGCGCCTGGAGGCCACCTACCTGGCCCTGTGGGCTTTGAGCTGGCCCACGTGGAGCCCGAGGAGAGGGAATGGCTCCTTTCCCGCGTGGAGGCCCCCTGGCCCAAGCCCGCCCCCGAGGTGCGCAGGCGGGTCCTGGAAAGCCTCATGCAGGCCAGCCTCTTTGAGGCCTTCCTCCAGCGCAAGTACCTGGGGGCCAAAACCTTCAGCGTGGAGGGCCTGGAAAGCCTCATCCCCCTCCTTAAGGAGGCGGTCTGGGAAGCGGCCAAGCACGGGGTGCGGGAGGTGGTGCTGGGCATGGCCCACCGGGGCCGGCTCAACGTCCTGGCCCACGTGGTGGGGAAGCCCTTTGAGCGCATCTTCCGCGAGTTTGAGGAGATCTTCCCCGAGGGCTACGCGGGAGACGTGAAGTACCACCTGGGCTTCTCCAGCGACCAGGAGACCCCCTTCGGCCCGGTCCACGTCTCCCTCAACTTCAACCCGAGCCACCTGGAGTTCGTGAACCCCGTGACCCTGGGGCGGCTTCGCGCCAAACAGGACCGCTTCGGGGACCGGGAGAGGAGGCGGGGCCTGGCCATCCTGGTCCACGGGGACTCGGCCTTCATCGGCGAGGGCATCGTCCAGGAGACCCTGAACCTCTCCCAGCTTCCCGGCTACCGGGTGGGGGGCACCCTCCACGTGGTGGCCAACAACCAGCTGGGCTTCACCACCCTGCCCTCGGAGTACACCTCCTGCCGCTACCCTACGGACATCGCCAAGATGGTGGGGGCCCCATCTTCCACGTGAACGCCGAGGCCCTGGACGAGCTCCTCTTCGTCCTCGCCCTGGCCTTGGAGTACCGGAGCCGCTACGGCAAGGACGTGGTCATCGACCTGGTGGGCTACCGCCGCCGGGGGCACAACGAGACGGACGAGCCCACCTTTACCCAGCCGGACATGTACGCCCTCATCGCCAGGCGCCCTGAGCCTGGCGGGTCTACGCCGAGGGCCTTCTGGCGGAAGGGGTGGTCTCCGAGGCGGAGCTCAAGGCCTGGCAGGAGGCCTACCTGGAGCGGCTGGAGAGCGAGTTCGCCCGGGTGAAGGCCGAGCCCGGACCCGTGGTGCCCCACGGGCTTTCCGGCTTCTGGCAGGGGTACGTGGGCGGGCCCGACCACCGGGTGCCCGAGGCGGACACCCGGGTGTCCAAGGAGGCCCTGAAGAACCTCCTGGTGCGCCTCGCCACACCCCCTGAGGCTTCCAGGTCCACCCCAAGCTCAAGCGCTTCCTCGAGGCCCGCCTGGAGATGGCCGAGGAGAAGCGCCCCGTAGACTGGGCCACGGCCGAGGCCCTGGCCTTCGCCACCTTGGCGGTGGAGGGGCATAGGGTGCGCCTCACGGGACAGGACGCCCTCCGGGGCACCTTCACCCAGCGCCACGCCGCCCTCTACGATTACCAGACCGGAAGGCCCTACATCCCCCTCCAGCACCTGGCGGAGGGCCAAGCGGAGGTGGAGATCCACAACTCCCCCCTCTCCGAGGCCGGGGTCTTGGGGTTTGAGTACGGGTACAGCCTGGACTACCCCGAGGGGCTCGTCCTCTGGGAGGCTCAGTTCGGGGACTTCGTCAACGTGGCCCAGGTCTACATCGACCAGTTCCTGGCCAGCGCCGAGGCCAAGTGGAACCGCCTCTCGGGCCTCGTCCTCCTCCTGCCCCACGGCTGGAGGGCCAAGGCCCCGAGCACTCCTCGGCGAGGCTGGAGCGCTTCCTGCAGCTTGGCGCCAAGGACAACCTCCAGGTGGCCTACCCCACCACCCCTGCCCAGTTCTTCCACCTCCTCCGCCGCCAGGCGAAGCGGAAGATCCGCAAACCCCTCGTCGTCATGACCCCTAAAAGCCTCCTCCGCCACCCCGAGGTGGTTTCCACCCTGGAGGAGCTCGCGGAGGGGCGCTTCCAGAAGGTGATCCCCGAAAGGGTCAAGGGGGCGAGGAAGGTCCTCCTCACCTCGGGCAAGGTCTACTACGAGCTCCTGCAGAAGCGGCGGGAGCTTCAGGCGGAGGACGTGGCCATCCTGAGGCTGGAGCTCCTCTACCCCTTCCCCGAGGCCGAGCTTCGGGAGGCCCTGGCTTTTACCCCAAGAAGACCCCCGTGGTCTTCGTGCAGGAGGAGCCGGTGAACCAAGGGGCCTGGTGGTACCTTTCCGCCCGCTTCTGCGGGGAGATCTACGGCCACCCCTTCTCCGTGGTGGCCCGGCCTGAGTCCCCGAGCCCCGCCGTGGGCTCCTCCAAGGTCCACAAGCTGGAGCAGGAGGAGCTTCTGGAGGAAGCGTTCAAGTAAGGAGGCAGCCGTGCAAGAACTCAAGGTGCCCTCCGTGGGCGAAAGCATCGTGGAAGTGGAGATCGGCGCTTGGCTGAAGGGGGAAGGGGAGGCCTTCCGGGCGGACGAGCCCTTGGTGGAACTCATCACCGACAAGGCCACCCTGGAGCTCCCCGCCCCCTTCCCTGGGACCCTGAAGCGGATCCTGAAGAAGACCGGGGAGACCGCCCGGGTGGGGGAGGCCATCGCCCTCCTGGAGGAGGGGAGGGCGGAGGCCACGCCCCAGCCGCCCGCCGAGGCCCAAAAGGAGCC
>BBBN01000090.1 GCA_001311585.1 Thermus sp. JCM 17653 | reverse complement strand
GGGGGACCGGGTGGGGCTTAAGGTGGTGGGGGAAGGGGTGGCCCTCGAGGGCCACCCCTTCAAAACCCCCGTGGGGGCGGATTAAACACCCCGCCGCGGCGGGGGCCCCAAAAGGGCCTCCGCCCAGCCCCACTTCGGGCATCTCATGTTGCGAAAGGGACGTGCGGCACTTAAGCTTTGGCCGTGCGCCGCCTCCTCCTCCTTTGCGAGTACGAGGGCACCCACTTCGCCGGGCTTCAGCGGCAAAGGGAGGGCCTGCGCACCGTGCAGGGCGAGCTGGAAAGGGCCCTGCCCAGGATCGGGGCCCTTCCCAAGGCCGTGGCCGCCGGGCGCACCGACGCCCGGGGTGCACGCCCTGGCCATGCCCTTCCACGTGGACGTGGAGGGCAGGATCCCGGTGGCGAAGGTGCCCGAGGCCCTGAACCGCCTCCTCCCCGAGGACCTCAAGGTGGTGGGGGCCTCGGAGGTGGCCCGGGACTTCCACGCCCGCAAGGACGCCCTCTGGCGGGCCTACCGTTACCGGGTGCTCTTGAGGCCCCACCCTTCCCCCCTCCTGCGCCACCGGGCGCTTTGGCTTAAGCGCCCCCTGGACCTCTCCGCCATGCGGGAGGCCCTGCCCCTTCTCCTGGGGCGGCACAACTTCCTGGCTTCGCCAAGGAGGAAACCCGGGAAGGGGTACGGGAGCTTTTGGAAGCCAGGGTGGAGGAGGTGGAAGGGGAAGGGGGCCTCGAGGTGCGCTTCTACTTCCGGGGGCAAAGCTTCCTCCGGGGCCAGGTGCGGGGCATGGTGGGCACCCTCCTGGAGGTGGGCCTGGGAAAGCGCCCCCCGGAGAGCCTGAAGGCCATCCTGGAAACCGCCGACCGCCGCCTGGCCGGCCCCACCGCCCCGGCCCACGGCCTTTACTTCGTGGAGGCCGCCTACCCGCAGGAAAAGCTCAGGCCCTAGCCCCCTTTGACGTGAATCCTTCGCCCAAGCCAAAGTACGGAAGCTGCGGGCTTTTTTACCGGGGCCCCCATGCTGGCCCAAGCCAGCATGGGGTGATGTTAGAGTTTGCTCCTCGGGTCCAGGGCGTCACGAAGGCCGTCCCCCAGGTAGTTGAAGGCCAGGACGGTGATGAAGATCATGAACCCGGGGGCAAAGCGAGCCAGGGGGCGGTGAAGATGTACTCCTGGGCGTTGGTGAGCATGTTGCCCCAGGTGGCCACCGGGGGCTGGATGCCGAAGCCCAGGAAGGAAAGCGCCGCC
Organism: Thermus sp. JCM 17653; assembly: GCA_001311585.1. GTDB lineage: Bacteria > Deinococcota > Deinococci > Deinococcales > Thermaceae > Thermus. The sequence goes on along the minus strand of BBBN01000090.1, from coordinate 5,331 downwards.
TCGGTGAGGATGGCCCCGCCGATCTGCAGGGTGGCCTGGACGATGAGGGGGGCCAGGGTGTTGGGCACCAGGTGGCGGAACATGATGCGGAGGTCGTTGGCCCCCAGGGCCTGAGCGGCGGTCACGTAGTCCTGCTCCCTTAAGGAAAGGATATTCCCCCGCACCAGCCGGGCCGTGCCCAGCCAGCCGAAGAGGACCAGGATGGCGATGATGATGAAGACGCTGGCGGCGTCGCCGAAAACCCCTTGCGCCCACTGCCCCACCTTGACCCCGGGGTCGCGGAGGAGGGCCGAGAGGACCAGGAGCAAGGGCAGGGTGGGGATGGTGAGCATAAAGTCAATGAGGCGGCTGATGGCCACGTCCAGGTCCAGGCGGATCTGCCCCTTGAGCCATACCAGGCGGCGTAGAGCACCAAGCCAGGGTAAGGCCAAAGCCCAGGTAGCTCCCGGGGCTTCCGGCCTGAAGGCCGTCCTTGGCCAGGGCCCAAGCGATGGAAAGGACCAGGTAGAGAACCCCGTAGTAGAGGAACCAGGAGAAGACCCGCCAAAGGGCGAAGGGCCAGGGGTAGAATCCCTCCCTTTCCCGGCGCAAGGGGCCCAGGTAGAAGCGGAGGGGCCTGCCAGAGAAGTACCCCGCCAGGGTGCCCATGATGGTCCCCAGGATGACGCTGGAGAAGGCCACGGCGAAGCCCACCAGCAAGGAAATGCGGGAGCCGTAGATGATGCGGGAGAGGACGTCCCGCCCCAGGTCGTCCGTGCCCAGGGGGTGCTCCCGGGAAGGAGGATTGAAGTAGTACTGGCCCACGTCCTCGCCGGTGGGCTGGGCCGTGGGGTCGTAAGGCGCAAGCCAAGGGGCGAAGATGGCCATGAGGATGAGGAGGACGATGACCACCAGGCCCGCCATGGCCATCCGGTGCCGCCTGAAGCGTCGCCAAAACAGGCTAAAGAAGGTGCGGGGCTTAACGGAAGCGGTTGCGGTCGCCATGGGTCACCTCTAGCTGTAGCGGATGCGGGGGTCCACCACCGCGTAGGCCAGGTCCGCCAAAAGGTTAAAGAGGGCGGTCATGAGGGCCAGAAAGGCCAGGGCGGCCATGGCCACGTTGTAGTCCTTCTCCACCAGGGCGTCAAAGATGGCCCGGCCCATCCCGGGGTAGCTGAAGATGGTCTCGGTGATGGTGGCCCCGCCCAAAACCCCCGGGATGGCCAGGCCCACCAGGGTGACGATGGGGATGAGGCGTTCCTGAGGGCGTGCTTGTAGAGCACCACCCGCTCGGAAAGCCCCTTGCCCGGGCGGTGCGGATGTAGTCCTGGGAAAGCACCTCCAGAAGGGAGGCCCGCATGAACCGGGTCCACTCCGCCATCTGCAACGAGGATAGGGCGATCACCGGCAGGATGAGGTGCCAGGCCCACTGCCCCAGGTAGGCCCACAGGCTCACCGCCCCGGAGCGCACATCCTCCAAAGCACCCCCGGCACCCCCCCGGTAGGAAAGCGGGGGAAGCCCGGGATGTGGTCGGGAAGCCATATGGCGAAGAGGTAAAGGAGGAGGATGCCCAGGAAGAAGACGGGCATGGAGAAGCCTACGAAGGAGAGGAAGGTGATGGCGTAGTCCGCCAGGGAGTACTGGCGCACCGCCGAGAAGACCCCCACGGGGATGGCCACCAGGAGGGCCAGGGTGAGGGCTAGCCCCGAGAGCAGAAGGGTCTTGGGCAGGCGCTGGGCGAAGATGTACTCCGCCGCCGGGATCCCGTAGGTACGGCTGTAGCCCAGGTCGCCGTGCAAGGCCCGGTTGAGCCACTTGAAGTAGCGGATGTGGAGGGGCTGGTCCAGGCCGTAGGCCCGCTTCAGGGCCTCAAACTGCTCGGCGGTCATGCGGGGGTTCTGCCGCCTGAGCTCGTCCAAAGGGTCCCCCGGCTGCAGGGCCAAGAGGGCGTAGATGACCACGCTGGCCGCAAGGAGCAGGGGGACCATCTGCAAAAGCCTGCGCACCGTGTAGGCGAACACTCTTGTACCTCCCCTTTATGCCACTAAAAAGCCCGCTGGGAAAACCCCAGCGGGCCCCACTATACCACCCAGGCTATTTGAGGGAAAGGGCGTACTTCGCCTGGTCCCACTTCTTCACGGCGCCGCGGCTCTCCCAGCCGATCTCCCAGGCGTTCCAGCGGGGTAGCCGAAGCCGCCCGCGTAGGCGCTGGCCACGTAGTTCACCAGGCCCTTGCGTACCACGTAGGGGTTGGCGCGGAAGTAGAGGGGAAGCGCCGGAAGCTCCTCGGCCCAGATCTCCTGGGCGCGGGCGAAGAGCTGCTTGCGCTTGGCCTCGTCAAACTCCAAGACGGCTTGGCTCGTCAGGCGGTCAAACTCGTCGTTCCGCCAGCCGCCGATGTTCTGGCCCTGGTAGTTGTTCTCCTTGGTGGGGACCATGATGGCCCCGGTGTTCAGGTTCTTGTACTGGAAGAGGGAGCCGTCCTCCTGCAGGTTGGAGACCCAGGCGAACTCAAACATCCCCGTCCACTTGCACTCGCTGGCCCGCTGGATGTAGTCGTCGGAGAAGACCACGGCGGAGGGGGCGTTGTTGATCTTGACGGCGATGCCGATCTTCTTGAGGTCCTCGGCGAAGAACTGCTGGGTGCGCTCGCGGATGGCGTTGCCCGCGGTGGTGACGTACTCGATCTCAAAGCGCACGGTGCGGCCGCCCACGGTGCGCTGGAGGATGCCGTCCGGGCCCTTCTTCCAGCCCATCTGGGCCAGGAGGGCCTCGGCCTTCTTCAGGTCAAACTCGTACTTCTTCACGTTGGGGTTGAAGAGGGGGTTGACGGGGGCGATCCAGGTGTGGGCCACGGCTGGAGCCCGTCAAAGAAGGCCTTCACCAGGCCCTCGCGGTTCAGGGCGTGGAGGATGGCCTGCCGGGTGCGCACGTCGTCCAGGCCCAGGTCCTTCACCTGCTGGCAGTTGGCGAACTTGTTGACGTCAATGTGCTCCCAGATGGCCCCGGGCACGAACCAGATGTCAAAGCGGCCGGGGGCGCGGGAGGTGAGCTGCTTGGAGCGGGCCTGGTCAAAGGTGAGGGAGACGCTGGAGGTGGCGTCGATGGAGCCGCCGATCACCGCCACCAGGAGGGAGTTAGTGTTCTGGATGAAGCGGTAGACCACCTTCTGCACGTACTTGCCCTCCCCGCCCTCGGGCTTGATGGGGAAGTTGGGGTTCCGCTCCATCTCGATGGAGTTCCCCGGCACCCAGCGCTTGAGCTTGAAGGGCCCGGAGTAGACCATAGCCCCCTTGTTGAGGTTGGCAGGGGTAGCGAACTTGAGGAAGAAGTTGCGGTAGAGCTCGTTGAGCTTCTCCGCGTCCTTGTCGGGGTCCAGGCCCCGGGCCGCCGCCTTCACCCTCTCCCACTCCGGCCCCATGATGTGCTTGGGGGCGTAGCCGATGGGGGAGCCGTAGGTGTCGTAGTAGTAGGCGGGCTCAAAGGTCACGGTGAAGTTGCGGGCGTCCTTGACCCGGAGGTTCACCCGCTCCCAGTAGTCGGGGTTGAGGACCGGCATGCCCTTGGCCTTGCCCACCTCAAAGTAGAAGGCCACGTCCTCCGTGGTGATGGGCTTGCCGTCGGACCACTTGGCGTCTTGGCGGATGGTGAGGTCCATCTCCAGGCGCTTCTTGCCCCCGCCGATGTCCGTGACCCTAAGGCGCCCGTTCTGCAGGGTGGGCACCTCGGTGGCGAGAACGGGGAAGTTCTCGCTGTTGGCGTTGAAGCCGATGAAGGGGGCAAAGAGGTAGCCCTCGATCTCCGACTTGATGGCCTGGTTGGAGATGACGCTCAAGAAGTCCCCCGCCAAAACCCTGGCTCCTGGGAAGCCCCGATGACAAGGCTGTTGTCCTGAGGGCCCGCCAGGGCCAGGCCCAGAGCGGTTATACCGAGTACAGCCAGTTTACCTACGTTCCTCATACCGCCTCCTTTCGTGGCACTATCGCAGTGGCCGAGGCTATTATACGACCCCCCAGGTTAAGGTCAACCCGGCAAAAGCTAAAGGGGCCCAAAGAAAGGCCCCTTTCTGGGCTCCTATCCTTAGTGGCCGCAGGTGCGGGCCTCCCCCTCCTGGTCCTTGGTGCGGAAGGAGTGGCCGCAGCCGCAGGTGCTGGCGGCGTTGGGGTTATTCACGGTAAACCCGCCCCCCATGAGGCTTTCCACCCAGTCAATCTCCGAACCCACGAGGTAGGGCAGGGACATCCGGTCCACCACCAGGCGCACCCCGTGCATCGCCACGAAGGTGTCCCCCTCAAGCTCCCTCTCGTCCACGGCCATGCCGTACTGGAAACCCGAGCACCCGCCGGACTTGATGTAAACGCGGATGGCCGCACCCTCCTTGCCGTAGCGGCTGAGGATCTCCTTGGCCTTTTCCGCCGCCAAGGGGGTGATGCGGATGACCGCCTCCTGGGCCTCTACCATGCCTCTACCTCCCTACCGTAAGCCTAGCACGGCAGGGGTAGGGAAAGGTGAGGCAAATCCCATAAGGGTTTAGGATGGGAGCATGGACCTTTCCCGCGTGCAGGAGGCTTTGCGGGAGGAGGGGCTGGACGGCTGGCTTCTCTTCTCCTTTGGGCGGAGCAATCCCGTGGCCCTCGAGGTCCTAGGCCTCTCCGCCCTCCACCTCACCCGCCGCTTCGCCTACCTCCTCCCCCGGGAGGGGGAACCCACCCTTCTCTGCCACGCCATAGAGGCGAGCCTCTTCCCTCCCCTTCCCGGAAGCCGACAAACCTACCACACCTGGCAGGGCTTCCTGGAAGGCCTCTTTCGCGGCCTCGAGGGGCTGAGGCGCATCGCCTTGGAGTACGTCCCCGGGGGGCAGATCCCCTACCTCTCCCGGGTGGACGGGGGAACGGTGGACCTCCTTCGGGGGATGGGGGTGGAGGTGGCCTCCTCCTGGCCTTTGCTCCTTCTCTTCCAAACCTGGGACGAGGCCAAGCTCTTAAGCCACAGGCGGGCCGCCCAGGGGCTGGTGCAAGCCCGGGACGCCGCCCTCGCCTTCCTCCGGACCAACCCTCGGGCCACGGAAAAGGAGGTCCGGGAAGAGATGGCCAGGGTCCTCGCCCGCCTGGGGCTCACCTTTGACCACCCCCCCATGGTGGCCTTCGGGCGGCACAGCGCCAACCCCCACCACGAGCCCACGGAGAAGCCCCTGGAGGAGGGAGAGGTGGTCCTCCTGGACCTCTGGGCCAAGGAGCCGGGCGGCGTCTACGCCGACATCACCTGGATGGCGGGGAAAAGGCCCCCGGAGGCGCCCACCGGGCCTTCCGCGCGGTGGCCCGGGCGCGGGACGAGGCCATCGCCTTCGTGGG
>BBBN01000089.1 GCA_001311585.1 Thermus sp. JCM 17653 | reverse complement strand
GGGAGAGGCTTTCCCGGGCGCGGGCGAAGCGCTCGCGGGCCTCCGCCTCGAGGCGGGATAGGAGCTCTTCCGGGGAAACGGCCCCGTAGTAGACGCCCTCCCCCTCCTCCACCCGGTAGCTGCGCCCCGGGCCACGAGCTTTTCCAGCGCCTGGTAGACCATGGACCGGGGGACCCCGCTCCGCTTGGCAGCCTCGTAGCCCTTGAGCCTTCCCCCCTGGAGGAGGGCGAGGTAGACCCGGGCCTCATATGGGCTGAATCCCAACCCTTGAAGATCCCTTAGGGCCACCTCTCCCCCCTCGGCCATGGTGGTTAGCCCCCTGACGCCTTAGGGGCTTTGGGCTAAAGCTCCAAGATACGGGCTTCACCCGTGACCTAGAGCGCGCAAGAGGGGCTGTGCAAGATGTCCCCCTAGCGGGGAAGCGGCTTCATCGGGCCTCCCTAGTTACCGGCTGCTTTCCCGTAGGGAAACATCTTGAGGCCCATTTTATCGGGGATCTTCAGCACCGCGTAAGTCCAGTTAATGTAGAAAAAGTTCTTGGGAAGGCAACGGCCCGATCCTTCCCCCCGGGCGGACTCCCTCTCCGAAACTCAGCCTCCAGAAGGGAACGCACCGGAAGCCGAGGGATCCCCCAGCCCCCTCACACCACCCACACGTGCTTCCCGTAACGGGCCAGCAGGGGCTCAGCGGTGAGCAAACGCAGGTCCTCCACCGCGGCTTGGGCGACCAGGAGGCGGTCAAAGGGGTCCCGGTGGTGCCAGGGAAGCGCCCGTACGGCCATGGCGTGGACCGGCGTTACGGAAGGTGCGTGAACCCTTCTTCCTCCACGGTTTCCACAAAGCCTTCCGGCATCTCCAGCTTCCCGAGGGAGGCCTTGAGGGCAAGCTCCCAGGTGGTGGCTGCGCTCACGTAGACCATATCCGCCCGCACGATAAACCTTCGGGCTTTCCGGGAGAGCCTAGGATCGTCTGCCAGCCACCAGAGGAGAATGTGGCTATCCAGAAGAAGGTTCAACCGGCCCCTCCTCCATGAGCTTTGCGATCTCCACGTTTACCCGGTCAAAATCCGGGGCCATCCGGACTTTACCCTTCCAGACCCCGGGGGTCCGCTTCGGGCGGGACGGGGCCTCGGCGGGAACCAGCTTGGCCACGACCCGGCCGTAGCGCTTGATGAGGATGACCTCCCCCTCCTCCACCCGCCGGATCAGCTGGGAGAGCCGGGCCTTGGCCTCGGCCAGGTTGAAGGCCTTTGCGGCGGCTTCGGGTGCTTGGGCATGGGAGCCTCCCAGTTCAAGGATAATCGTTTGGACCTGAGTTGGTCAACTTTTAAGGGGCTTGCCCCGCAGGCCTCACGTCCCGGGCTAGGGGAAGCGGGTGAGCTGCTCCCTCTTGGGGGGCTCCCCAAACGGCGCCCCCTTACCCTCGCCAAAAGCCGTCGTGAAAACTCCCCACGGCCAGCTACGCGGCCCTGGCCAGCCGCTTCAGGTCAGGATCTGGCGATGCCCTTGCGGGCTGACCCTCCCCTTGACCTGCAAGGTAGGGGCTTCGCCCGTGGCCACAGACTGGCTGGCAAGGTAGCCCTTACGGGCTAACCCATCACCTGCTCTACGGAGAGCCACCCTCCGGGCATACCACCCTTTACAACAGCCTCTTGTGGTGCGGTCCTTCTGGAGATGTCAGGCCGGGTTGCTCCTACCGGGGAGGAAAGCTGGCGGAGGCCGCCTCTGGGTCTTCTCGTACCTCCCCAGGGTTGGGTGGGGGTTGGCCCGCGCTGGTTCATGGGTAAAGCACCCCCACTTGCAAGCGCTTTCATCCCGTGCTACACTGCCAGGTAAAGATGTCCGAAGGGCGCCCCACCATCAGCGAAGTGGCCCGTCGCGCGGGCGTTTCCCCAGCCACGGTCTCCCGTGTCCTCAACGGAACCGCCCGAGTCTCCCAAGAGAAGGTGCGGGCGGTGCTCCAGGCGGTGGAGGAGCTGGGCTATGCCCCCAGCCCCCTGGCCCAGGGCCTGGCCACGGGGCGTTCCTACGCCGTGGGCATCCTGATCTCCGACTTCGCAAGCCCCTTCTTCGGCCCCATCCTCGAGGCCCTCACCCTGGAGCTAGAGGCCACTCCGTACCGCCCCATCGCTGTGCCCGGCCACTGGAGCCTGGTGAGGGAGCTTGAAGCCCTGGAGTTTCTGAAGGTCCACCGGGTGGAAGCCCTGGTCCTCCTCGGCACCGCTTTGGACGGGGAGGCCTTGGGGAACCTGGGCATCCCCATCCTCGCCTTCGGCCAGCGGATAGAGGGGCCGAAGACCTGGTCGCTATGCTTGGACAACCAGAAGGCGGCCTACCAGGCTACCCGCTACCTCATTGACCGGGGACACACCCGCATCGTCCACATCTCCAGCCACCGTGGCGGGATGGATGTGCGGGACAGGCTTCTCGGCTACCGCAAGGCCATGCGGGAGGCCGGCCTCGAGGCGCGGGTAGTCTACGGCGACCTGGAGGAGGGCGGAGGCTACCTCGCCGCGGAGGAGGCCTTCCGCCGCTACCCCGACACCACCGCCATTTTCACCGCCAACGACCAGACGGCCTTCGGCGCCCGGCTTTACCTGTACGAGCAAGGGCTTCGCGTGCCGGAGGACGTCTCCCTCGTGGGGTTTGACGACGTCGCCTTGAGCGCTTATCAGATCCCTCCCCTCACCACTGTGCGCCAGCCCATTCGGGACATCGGGGTAACCCTAGGCCGCGCGCTCCGGGCGGTCCTCGAGGGGGAGGTCCCCACCCTGCCCCGCCTGGAGCTGACGTTGGTGGAAAGGGCGTCGGTAAGGGAGGTGGGAGCCTGAAGGAGACGGCGGCCCTTAGGCCTTAGGCCCCTGGCCCACCCCGAAAGGAGGTGGGGGTTGGAAGGAGGTAGCTAATGCTTAAGAAAACGCTTTCAACACTTTTCGTCCTCGCTTCCCTCGCCTTTGCCCAGAGGACCCTCGAGGTTTGGATCATGCCCAACAGCGCCCAGCCCGCCGAGGACTTCAAGGCCCTGGTGGCCCCCTTTGAGAAGGCCCACGGCGTGGAGGTGAAGGTCACCGTCCTGGACTGGGGCGTGGCCTGGACCAAGATCACCACCGCCGCCACGAGCGGGGTGGGCCCCGACCTCACCCAGCTCGGGACCACCTGGGTGGGCTCCATCAGCGCCATGGGCGTTCTGGAGCCCCTGGACGACGTACTCCAGGCCTTAGGCGGGGAAAAGGCCTACCTCCCCGCTGTGTGGCGAACCACGCGGCTGGAAGGGGCTCGCCAGGCCACCGCCGTGCCCTGGTTCTCGGAGCTTCGGGCCTTCTACTACCGCACCGACGCCTCAGGGCCGCAGGGGTCAACCCGGCGGAGATGTTCGCCAGCTGGCAGGGCTTTGAGGCCGGCCTGGCCAAGCTCAAGGCCTCGAGCTTCCGCGACCCCGAGACCAAGGTTCCCCTCGCCCCCCTCTGCACCCCCGGTAAGAACACCTGGGACGTGCTCCACAACGCCGCTCCCTGGGTCTGGGGCGCGGGCGGGGAGATCGTCCGCCAGGCGGGCGGGCGCTGGCAGAGCGCCCTCAACAGCCCGGAGAGCCTGGAAGGCTTTACTTCTTCCTCTCCCTGGCCCAGAAGGCTACGTCCCGGCGGAGAGCCTGGAGAAGAACACCGCCCAGATTGAGGCCGACTTCCAGTCGGGCAAGTGCGCGGTCTTCGCCAGCGGCCCCTGGATGATCCAGCGGGCCCAGGTCCCCGAGGCCAAGGGCGGCTTCGCCGAGCGCCCCGCCGCCAAGAACCTGGGGGTGGCGCCTTACCCCGCCGGGCCCAAGGGGCGGTACACCTTCTTCGGGGGCTCCAACCTCGCCCTCTTCAACTTCTCAAAAAAACAAGCCCCTGGCCAAGGAGCTCCTCAAGTATCTGGGCGGCCTCGAGGCCCAGCGCACCTACGCGCAGGTGACCGGGATGCTCCCCGCCCTACGCAGCGCCTGGAACATCCCCGAGATCCAGAACAACCCCTTGATGCGCACCTTCGTCCAGGCCGCCCAGTTCGGCCGCACCTATCCCTCCCTGGCGGGCTGGGGCGGGGTGGAGAACCTGGCGGTGCAGCACATCGGCATGGCCTGGGACCTGGTGGCCCAGGGGAGGCTCAGCCGTGAGGCCCTGAAGGACCTCATGAACAAGGCCTCCGTGGCCATCAACCAGGCCCTGAGGTAAGGCGGAAAGGGGGGCCTCCTCGCCCCCCTCTTTTTCCCATGAGAACCTTTTGGCGCAGATACGGCCTCGCCTACCTCTTCATCGCCCCTGCGCTTTTCGGAATGCTCCTCGTCCACTACGGCCCCATGGTCCAGGGCATCTATATGAGCTTCCTGGACCTGAGGCTCCAGACCCTCAGGCTCTACCTCCAGGCCCCTTTCGTGGGCTTGGAGAACTACCGGGAAATCCTTCTAAACCCTGAGTCCACCTTCCGCGCCGGGTTTCTCTACGCGGTGCGCACCACCCTGCTCTACGCCCTGGCGGTGAACGTCCTAAGCCTTTCGCTGGGCCTCTTGGTAGCTCACCTCCTGAACCGGCCCCTCTTCCTCCGGGGGCTTTGGCGGAGCCTTTTCCTCCTCCCTTGGGTGGTGCCCAGCTACGTGGTGGGCCTCCTGTGGGGGTTCATGTGGCTCAAGGAAGGCGTCGTCAACCACCTACTCGCAGATGTCCTCGGCCTCCTTTCGGAGAAACCCCACTGGCTCATCGGCCCCCTTACCTTCGTGGCCATCGTGGTGCCCACGGTGTGGCGGGGCTGGCCCTTCGTCATGGTCACCTACCTCGCCGCCCTCCAGACCGTGCCCCAAGAGCTTTACGAGGCAGCCAAGGTGGATGGGGCCAGCCCCTGGCAGCGTTTCCGCCACGTGACCTGGCCCATGCTCCGCCCGGTGACGGCGGTGCTCTTGCTTTACGGGCTTCTGGGCACCCTTTACAGCTTCAACATCGTCTACATGATGTTCGGCACGGGGCGGGCTACCCCGGGGAGTGGGGGGACCTTCTCATGACCAACCTCTTCCGCAACACCTTCGGCATGTGGAACTTCGGCCTGGGAGCGGCGGCGAGCACCCTTTACATGCTCCTTTCCCTAGGACTCATCCTCTTCTGGTACCGGGTCTTCCGGGAGGACTTGCGCGCGAGGTGAGCCGTGTACGAGGAACGCTGGCTTAGGTGGGGCGCGGGCTTACTCCTGTTTCTCATCCTCGTGTTCCACCTTTTCCCCATCTTCTGGATGGTGAATACCTCCCTCATGACGCAGCTGGAGGCGGCCACGGGAAGCCTTTTCCCGCGGGTGCCCCAGTGGGGCAACTACCTGGACATCTGGCGCGTCCTGCCCTTCTTCCACTACCTGAAAAACTCCTTCTTGGTCTGCTCCCTGACCACGGTCTTCGCCCTCGCCGTGGCCACCTTCGCTGGGTACGCCCTTGCCCGGTTCCGCTTTCCTGGGGCGGAGCTTTTTGGGGGAAGCGTCTTGGTGACCCAGGTGATCCCCGGGATCCTCTTCCTGATCCCCATCTACATCATGTACATCTACGTGCAGAACTGGGCTCGCTCCGCCTTGGGCCTCGAGGTGCGCCTGGTGGGTAGCTACGGGGGGCTCGTCTTCACCTATACCGCCTTCTTCGTCCCCCTGAGCATCTGGATCCTCAGGGGCTTCTTCGCCTCCATTCCCAAGGAGCTGGAGGAGGCGGCCATGGTGGACGGGGCCACGCCCTTCCAGGCGTTTTACCGGGTGATCCTGCCCCTGGCCCTTCCGGGCCTCGCGGCCACGGCTGTCTACATCTTTCTCACCGCCTGGGACGAGCTCCTCTTCGCCCAGGTACTCACCAACGAGGCCACGGCCACGATTCCCGTGGGCATCCGCAACTTCGTGGGCAACTACCAGAACCGCTACGACCTGGTCATGGCCGCCGCCACGGTGGCCACGCTGCCCGTCCTCGTCCTCTTCTTCTTCGTGCAGCGCCAGCTCATCCAGGGCCTCACCGCCGGGGCGGTAAAGGGCTAGAACAGGGGAGAAAAGCGTATGTCCAAAGACACCGAGAAGTTTCTCTGGGGGGTGGCCACCAGCGCCTACCAGATTGAGGGGGCCACCCAGGAGGACGGCCGGGGGCCCTCCATCTGGGACGCCTTCGCTCGCCGCCCTGGGGCCATCCGGGACGCAGTTCCGGGGAGCCCGCCTGCGACCACTACCGCCGCTACGAAGAGGACATCGCCCTGATGAAAACGCTCGGGGTGCGGGCCTACCGCTTCTCCGTGGCCTGGCCCCGGATCCTCCCCGAGGGCCGGGGGCAGATCAACCCCAAGGGCCTCGCCTTCTACGACCGCCTGGTGGACCGGCTCCTGGAGGAAGGGATCACGCCCTTCCTCACCCTATACCACTGGGATCTGCCTTTGGCCCTGGAGGACCGGGGAGGCTGGCGGAGCCGGGAGACCGCCTTCGCCCTCGCCGAGTACGCCGAGGCGGTGGCCCGGGCCCTCGCCGACCGGGTGCCCTTCTTCGCCACCCTGAACGAGCCCTGGTGTTCCGCCTTCCTGGGGCACTGGACGGGCGAGCACG
>BBBN01000088.1 GCA_001311585.1 Thermus sp. JCM 17653 | reverse complement strand
ATCCTGGTGGCCGCCACCACCTCCTTGCCCGAGCTCCTCACCGGGACCAGCGCCGCCCTCCAGGGCTTGGTGGACATCGCCGTGGGGGATGTGCTGGGGAGTACCCTCTTCAACCTGGTCATTCTCTCCCTGTTGGACGCCGTGAGCGGGCGGGTGCCCCTTTTGGGACGGCTCCACCCCGGCCACGCCCTGGCGGTGGGCTTTGGCCTTCTCCTCTTGGCCCTCCAGGGGGCGGCCCTGTGGTGGGGAGGGCCGGCGTGGGGGGCCTTTTCCTGGTACACCCCCCTGGCCTTGGTTCTCTACCTCCTCGCCACCCGCCTCACCTTCCTTTACGAGAGGCGGCGGTCCCTCCGGGAGGAGGAGAGGGTGGAGCGCCTTTACGAGCACCTGGATCCGGCCCGGGTGGTGCGGGGCTACGTGGCCTGGGGCGGGGTGGTGGTGTTTTCGGCGAGCCTCCTGCCCACCCTGGCGGAGCGGCTGGCCGAGGAGACGGGGCTCGGGGCAGGCTTCGTGGGCACGGCCCTGGTGGGGGCCACCACCTCCCTGCCGAAGTGGTGGTCACCTTGAGCGCCGCCCGGCTCGGGGCCTTTGACCTGGCGGTGGGCAACCTCCTGGGAAGCAACCTCTTTAACGCCCTCGTCCTGGCCTGGGACGACCTCCTGTACCCGGGCGCCCTCTTCCACCAGGCAGGGGAGAGCCACCTGGGGGCGGTCCTGGTGGCCCTGGCCATGTACGGCGTGCTCCTGGTGGGGATGAGCTACCAGGCCCTAAGGAAGCTCGCCGTCCTCTCCTGGGACACCCTGGCCCTCCTTGCCCTCTACCTGGTGGGCCTCTTCTGGCTTTACGCCCTGCGGTAGGGCACCAGGAGCACGGGCTTAGGGCTTCTACGGGCCACCTCCCGGGCCACGCTCCCCAAGAGGAGCCCGTCCAGTCCCGTGCGCCCGTGGGTGCCTAGGACCACGAGATCGTGCTTCTCCGCCTCCCTCAGGATGACCTCCGCCGCCGGGCCCTCCAGCAGGTGGGCCTCAAAGGGCACCCCCATCTCCTCGGCCAGGCGCGTGGCTTGGTCCAAGGCGGCGAGGCCCGCTTGGCGCAGGTCCTCCAGGAGCTCCCGGTAGTAGGGGAGGGTTTCGGGGCCCAATAGGAGCGAGCCCAAGGGTTCCAGGACGTAGAGAAAGGCCACCTTGGCCTTCAGGGCCTGGGCTAGGCGAAGGCCTTCCCGCACCCCCGCCTCCGCCGCCTCGCTCCCGTCGGTGGGTAGCAGGAGGGTCCGGTACATCCCTCACCCCTCTATGACCACGGGCAGGATCATGGGGTCGCGGCCCGTGGCCTTCTTCAGGAACTTCTTCACCGGGTAGTAGATGTCGTCCCGGATGCGCTCCAGGGGCTTCTTTTCCCGCACCCCGTTTTTCAGGGCCTCGAGGGCCATGCGCCGCACCTCCCCAAGGAGCTTTTCCCCCGCCTTGACGAAGCCCCGGGAGATGACCTCCACCACGGGCTCCTCGTCGGCCAAGGCGGTGATGACCACCAGGCCCTCCTCGGCCATGTGGCGGCGGTCCGCCAGGATCTCCTCGGTGATGTCCCCCACCCCCAGTCCGTCCACGTAAAGCACCCCGTGGGGCACCTCCCCCACCTTCTCGAAGGTCTCCCGGGTGAGGCGGTAAAGGGCCCCGTTCTCCCCGATGAGGGTCTTCTCCGGGGGGTGGCTCATGGACTCGGCCAGCCACTTGAAGTTGGTCTGGTGCCGCACCTCCCCGTGCCACGGCAGGAAGAAGCGGGGGGTGGTGAGGTTGAGGATGAGCTTCAGCTCCTCCTGGGAGGCGTGGCCCGAGGCGTGGACCTTGTAGGTGGGGGGGTAGAGGACGTAGGCCCCCAAGGCGTAGAGGCGGTTGATGACCCGGTTCACCGCCTCCTCGTTCCCGGGGATGGGGCTAGAGGAGAGGATCACCGTGTCCCCGGGTTTGATGGCCATGCGGGCGTGCCCCTCAAAGGCCAGGCGGTGGAGGACGGACATGGGCTGGCCTTGGCTCCCCGTGGCAGGATGAGGACCTGGTGGTCGGGGAGGTCCATGACCTCCTCGAGGGTGTAGAGGCGGTCCTTCACCTTGAGGTAGCCGAGCTCCAGGGCGATGCGGCTGAACTTCAGCATGCTCCGCCCCTCCATGGCCACCTTGCGCCCGTACTTCTCCGCCGCCCAGATCACCGACTGGATGCGGTGGATGTGGCTGGCGAAGGTGGTGACGAAAACCCTTCCGGGGGCGCGGCCGATGGCCCGGTCCAGCTCCTTGGCGATCTCCGTTTCGCTTGGGGTATAGCCCGGGCGCTCGGCGTTGGTGGCGTCGGCGATGAGGAGCAGAACCCCTTCCGCCCCCGCCTGGGCCACCTTGGCCAGGTGGGAGACCTTCCCGTCAATGGGGGTGGGGTCCAGCTTGAAGTCCCCGGTGTGGACGATGGTGCCGATGGGGGTGCGGATCACCACCCCGGAGTTGTCGGGGATGGAGTGGGTCATCCGGAATAGGTCCAGGGTGAAGTACCGGCCCACCTGGATGCGGTCGTCGGGGGAGATCTCCTTGAGGTTGAAGTGCCCTGGCCTTAGGCCGAACTCCTCCAGCTTTCCCCGAAGAAGCCCCAGGGTGAGCCTCGCCCCGTAGATGGGCACCGGGCTCTCCTTCCCGAAGACCATGGGGAGGAGGAAGGGAAGCCCCCCGATGTGGTCCTCGTGCCCGTGGGTCAGGACCCAGCCCTTGATCTGGTGGCGGTGCTCCATGAGGAAGTCCACCCGGGGGATGAGGAGATCCACCCCGGGCATCCCCTCGTCGGGGAAGGCGAGACCCCCGTCCAGGACGAAGATCTCGTCCCGGTAGCGGAAGACGGTGATGTTTTTGCCGATCTCTCCCATCCCCCCAAGGGGATGATCTCCACGGCTTCCTGGCCCCCTCCCTGGGGCAGGGCCTCCTGCGGCCGGCGGCGCCGCCTCTTCCTGGGTTTGCGCTCTGGGTTTTCCATGTGCCTCCTTCCTCCCGGCCAGGCCGGGATCTTCCGCTAAACGCTGCCAGGGCTAAGGCCCGCGCCCCATCCCCGCCTTGGCGCTCCATGGGGCTAGCGCCGCCTCGGGGGATCTTGCCCTCCAGCTCGGGGCGGATCAGGTCGATCTTCCCCTTCTCGTCTATGCGGTGGACCTTGACCTTGATCACGTCCCCCACCTTGAGGTGGTCCTCCACCCGCTCCACGCGGCCCGGGGCGATCTGGCTGATGTGGAGAAGCCCCTCCGTGCCGGGGAAGAGGCTGATGAAGGCCCCGAAGGGGGTGATCTTGGTGACGGTGCCCTCGTAGACCTCGCCCACCTTGGCCTCGCGGGTGAGGTCCTCTATGCGCTTCTTGGCCTTTTCCGCCGCCTCGAGGTCGCTGGAGTAGATGCGCACCGTCCCGTCCTCCTCTATGTCCACCTCCACCCCGAGCTCCTCCAGGCGCGCACGTTCTTGCCCCCGGGCCCGATGACCAGGCCGATCTTCTCCACGGGGACCTTGAGGGTGAGGATCCTGGGGGCGAAGGGCTTGAGCTCGGGACGGGGGGCGGGGAGGACCGATTCCATCAGGTCCAGGATCTTCAGCCTCGCCTCCCGGGCCTGGAGGAGGGCCTCCTTCAGGACCTCCCGGGGAAGTCCCCCCACCTTGTTGTCCATCTGCAGGGCGGTAACCCCTTTGCGGGTCCCGGCCACCTTGAAGTCCATGTCGCCGAGGGCGTCCTCGAGGCCCAGGATGTCCGTGAGGATCACCGCCCGGTCCTCCTCCCACACGAGCCCCATGGCCACCCCGGCCACGGGGGCCCTTATGGGCACCCCGGCGTCCATGAGGGCCAGGCACCCGGCGCATACCGTGGCCATGGAGCTAGAGCCGTTGGACTCCAGGACGTCCCCCACCACCCGGATGGTGTAGGGGAAGGCCTCCTCTGGAGGAAGCACCGCCTTCAGGGCCCGCTTGGCCAAATTTCCGTGCCCCACCTCCCGGCGGGACACCCCCCGGAGGCGCTTCACCTCCCCCGTGGAGAAGGGGGGGAAGTTGTAGTGGACCAGGAAGGGGTCGGTCTCGTCGATGCCTAGGTCGTCGATGATCTGCTCGTCCCGGCCCGTGCCCAAGGTGACGGTGCCCAGCACCTGGGTCTCCCCCCGGGTGAAGACGGCGGAGCCGTGGGCCCGGGGCAGGACGTCCACCTCGATCCAGATGGGCCTTAGGTCCTTAGGCCCGCGGCCGTCCGCCCGCCTGCCCTCCTCGAGGACCAGCCGCCGGAGCTCCTTCCGCACCACCTCGTCAAAGGCGCTCTCGTAGAGGGGCTTTTTGCCCTCGTCCGGGGTGCCGTCTTCCCCCTTGGGCAACGCTCGGCGATCAGGGCCTCGGCGAAGGCCGCAAGGGCCCGGCTCCTCTCCCCCTTGCTGGCCGTCTGGAGCACCTGGGAGAGGCCCCGCTCCAGGGCCAGGTGGTAGAAGGCCTCCTTTCCTCCTCGGAAAGGGCTTCGGGCGGGGTCCAGGCCATCTTGGGCTTGGCGAGCTCCCGGGCCATGGCCTCCTGAAGCTCCAGGATGGGCCGCATCTCCCGGTGGGCGAACTCCAGGGCCTGGACCAGAAGCTCCTCGTCCACCTCCCCTGCTCCCGCCTCCACCATGAGGATGGCGTCCCGGCTTCCCGCCACCACCAGGTCCAGCTGGCTTTCCTCCAGCTCCTGTAGGGTGGGGTTCAGGACCAGCTGTCCCCCCAGGAGCCCCACCCTCACGGCGGCGATGGGGCCCTCCCAGGGGATGTCGGAAAGCAGGAGGGCGGCGCTGGCCGCCGTGGGGCCCAGGATGTCCGGGGGGTTTTTCTGGTCGGCGGAGAGCACCGTGACGATCACCTGGACCTCGTGGCGGAAGCCTTGGGGAAAAGGGGCCTGATGGGCCGGTCCGTCATGCGGGCCGAGAGGATGGCCTTCTCCCCGGGGCGCCCCTCCCGGCGCATGAAGCTTCCCGGGATCTTCCCCACGGCGTAGTGCCGCTCCTCAAACTCCACCGTGAGGGGGAGGAAGTCGGCGGCCACCGGCTCCTCCGAGGCCTGGGCCGTGGCCAGGACCACTGTGTCCCCGTAGCGGACCAGGACCGAGCCCGCGGCCTGCTTGGCGTACTTTCCCGTTTCCAGAATGAGCTTGCGCCCGGCCACTTCGGTCTCGTAGCGGCGGGCCTGGGGTGTGTTGGGCGTGGCTTCTGGCATGGCGTTTCTCAAGGGAAAGGCGGAGCCCTAAGGCCCCGCCCCCGACCTATTTCCCAGTTTACTTCCTGAGCCCCAACTTCTCAACCAGGGCCCGGTAGCGCTCCGGGTCCTCCCGCTCCAGGTAGCGAAGGAGCCTCCGGCGCTGACCCACCATCATCAGAAGGCCGCGGTGGGAGTGGTAGTCGTGCTTGTGGGCCTTGAGGTGCTCGGAGAGGCGGTTGATGCGCAGGGTGAGAAGGGCCACCTGCACCTCGGTGCTTCCCGTGTCCCCGGGGAAACGGGCGAACTCCTGGATGATCCTCTGCTTCTCTTCTTTGCTGATGGGCATGTTTTCCTCCGTCAGGGGGGAAGGCGCGAAGGCCCCTTCCTCCTCAAAGGCGGGCTTCTCCCGCCAGACCTAAGCATAGGGAGCCTGGGCTTTCCCGTCAATCAGGAAGAGGAGGAGGGCCAAGAGGGCCAGGCCCGCCCCTATCCCAAAGGCCCACTGGGCCCCGAAGGCCTGCCAGAGGAGGCCAAAGAGGAGGCTTGCCGGGAGGAGGAGGAGCCCCATGAGGGTGTGGTAGAGGCCGATGGCGCTGGCCTTCTCCCCCTCGGGGACCAGGGTGGCCAGGTAGGCCCGGCTCGCCCCCTCAAAGGCCGCCGAGTAGAGGGCGTAGAGGAGAAGGAAGGCCACCCCTTGGGCGGGGCTTTGCGCCAGGCGAAGCCCAGGTAGACCAGGGCGTAAAGGCCATAGCCCAGGGCCACCACCCCCCTCAGGCCCACCCGGTCCGCCAGGCTCCCCAGGGGGTAGGCCAGGAGGCGTAGGCCAGGTTGTAGAGGGTGTAGGCCAGGGTCACCTGGCCCTCCGAGAGGCCCAGGTCCTTGAGGCGCAGGAGCAGGAAGGCGTTGGAGGAGAGGGCCAGGGTGAAGAGGCCGGAGACCCAAAGGAAGCGGCGGTAGCCCAGGCCCATGCGGGCGAGGCGCAAGGGGGGGAGGGCCTTGGGGGGCCTTGTGGCCTCCCTCAGCCGGAGGAGAAGGAGAAAGGCCAGGAAGGCGGGCACCGCCGAGAGCCAGAACACCCCCCGCACCCCCACCAGGGGCAGGAGGAGGAAGGCGAGGAAGGGGCCCAGGGTGGCCCCCAGGGTGTCCAGGCCCCGGTGGAGGCCGTAGGCCCGGCCCAGGGCCTCTTTGGGAACGCTCTCCGCGATCAGGGCGTCCCGGGGAGCCGTCCTCAGGCCCTTCCCCGTGCGGTCCAGAAAGCGGTAGAGGAGGACGTGGAGGGGGCTTTGCGCCAGGGCGAGGATGGGGCGGAAGAGGGCGGGAAGGCCGTAACCCAAGAGCAAAAAGGGACGCCTCCGGCCCAGGCGGTCGGAAAACCTCCCCCCACCACCTTGAAGAGGCTGGCG
>BBBN01000087.1 GCA_001311585.1 Thermus sp. JCM 17653 | reverse complement strand
CGCCCCCCCAAGGAGGGGGACGGGAAGGGGCGGGCGGGGCTTCCGCTTGGTGAGGTAGGGCCACTCCTGGGGGTGGGCGAGGACCCTCACCCCGAACCGCTCCCAAAGGGCCCGGGCCCCCCCGGCGTGGTCCAGGTGGTGGTGGGTGAGGAAGAGGAGCCTGGGGGGCTCTTGGAGGAGGGAAAGGAGCCTGCCCGCCTCCCAGGGAAGCCCGGCGTCCACCAGGAAGTACCCCCCTTCCACGGGGACGCGGTAGAGGTTGGCGGCGAAGCGCAGGACCTCAGGCCCGTTCATGCACCAAGGCCACCCCCATCGCCGCCAGGGCCTTCCGGATCCCCTCGCGTCAATGCCCGCCTGGCGGTGGAGGCTCGGGATGGCCCCGTGCTCAAAGAAGCGGTCGGGAAGGCCGAGGATTTGGACCTCGGGCTTCAGGCCCATCTCGTTCAGGCTTCCAGCACGGCGCTCCCGAAGCTCCCATCCTCTGGTGATCCTCCACGGTGAGGAGCTTGTAGCGGGAAAGCGCCCTCAGCGTCTCCCGGTCCAGGGGCTTGAGGAAGCGGGCGTTCACCACCCCCACCCTGGGGTCGTCCCCGGCGGCCTCGAGGGCGTAGCGGAGCGTCTTTCCGAAGGCCAGGATGTAGGCCTCCGTCCCCTCCTTCAGCACCTCCCACCTACCCCAAGGGATCTCCGGCCAGACGCCTCGGGGGCCCGCTCCAGGTTGTCGCGGGGGTAGCGGATGGCCACGGGACCGCCCACCTCGAGGGCCTTCTTCAGCATGGCCCTTAGCTCCAGGGCGTCCTTGGGGGCGGCGATCTGCAGGTTGGGGACGGTGCGGAGGTAGGCGATGTCAAAGACCCCGTGGTGGGTGGCCCCGTCGGCCCCCACGATCCCCGCCCGGTCAATGGCGAAGACCACGGGAAGGTTCTCAATGGCCACGTCGTGGATCACCTGGTCGTAGGCCCGCTGCAGGAAGGTGGAGTAGATGGCCACGATGGGCTTCATCCCCCGAAGGGCAAGCCCCGCCGCTGTGGTCACCGCCACGTCCTCGCAGATCCCCACGTCCAGGTAGCGCTCCGGGTGCTCCAAGGAGTAGCGCACAAGCCCCGAGCCCTCCCGCATGGCGGGGGTGAGGACGAAAAGCCTGGGCTCCAGGTGGGCGAGCTCGGTGACGGCGTCCCCAAAGGCCTGGCTCCAGGAGTAGCCCTTGGACACCTTCTCCGGCTTCTTGGGGTCAAAGCCCGGGGGGCCGTGCCAGTAGATGGGGTCGGCCTCGGCCACCTTGTACCCCTTGCCCTTCTTGGTGACCACGTGGAGGAGGGTGGGGCCGTCCAGGGCCTTGAGGTGCTCCAGGATGTGGACCAGGCCCTTGAGGTCGTGGCCGTCCACCGGGCCCACGTAGCGGATCCCCCAGGCGTAGAAGGGGTTTTCCTGGTGCAAAAGGAGCTTCGCCGCCTCCTTGGCCCGGTCCACGAGGCCGAAGAGCTGGGGGGAGATGCGTTCCAGGATGTTCTTCCCCAGCTTCTCCGCGTCCTGGACCCACTTCCTGATCTGAAGCTCCTTGAAGTACTTGTTGAGGGCCCCCACGTTCTCGGAGATGCTCATCTCGTTGTCGTTGAGGACGATGAGCATCCTCTTCTGGAGCTCCCCGATCTTGTTGAGGGCGGCGAGGGCCATCCCCCCGTCAAGGCCCCGTCCCCGATGACCGCCACCACGTGGTAGTCCTCCCCCATAAGGTCCCGGGCGAGGACCATCCCCAAGGCGTTGGCGAGGGAGGTGGAGGCGTGGCCGGCGGTGATGGCGTCGTGGGGGGACTCGGAAACCTTGGTGAACCCGGAGAGCCCTCCCTCCTGCCTCAGGGTGTGGAAGCGGTCCTTGCGCCCCGTGACCAGCTTGTGGGCGTAGGCCTGGTGGCCCACGTCAAAGACCAGGCGGTCCCGGGGGGATTGGAAGACCCGGTGTAGGGCAAGGACCAGCTCCACCGCCCCCAGGGAGCTCGCCAGGTGGCCGCCGTTTTGCGCCGTGACCCGGATGATCTCGCTCCGGATCTCCTCCGCCAGAAGCTGGAGTTCCTCCAAGCTCAGGTTCTTAAGGTCCTCGGGACCGTTTATGCGTTCCAAAACCATAGCGCCACCTCAGCGAAAGTTCCGCTCCACCAGGATGCGCCCCTCCCGGGTGCGCACCTCCCCCACCCGGGGGGCGAACCAGACCTCGCGCACGTCTTGGCTGCGGGCGTCCTGGTAGGACTGGCGGATGCGGAAGACCCGGAAGGTGCCCGCGGGCACCTGTACCTCCCGCTCTTCCAGGACCTCCATCTGGTAGCTCAGCCTGCCCTGGGCCAAAGGCTCGCGGCCCGAGGGGGTAAGGAGCTCCACCCGCACCTCCGTGGCTCCTCCCCAGCGGTAGCCCACGGCGAGGAGGGCCTCCGGGGGGTACTCCAGAAGGGGCGGGGTGAAGGCCACCCGGGCGGAGGGGTCTTGGAACCCCAAAAGCCTTACCCCAAAGGGCCCCACCTGACGGTAGTACGCCCGATCCTCCCCCGGCCCTGGGAGCGGAAGCGCAGGGCTTCCTGGCCCTCGTAAAGGGCAGGGCCTTCCACCCTCAGCCGGTAGGGGGGGGAGGAGAGGGCCTCCCCCTCGGGCACGTAGACCCACTCCAGGCCGGGCAGGGCGGGGTAGAAGCCCTTTTCCTCCAGGAGGGGGCGGGCCTCCGGGGCCTGGATCACCTGGGGGGCGCAGGCGGAAAGGGCGAGGGCGAGGGCCATAAGGTACCGCCTCATGGTACGGAGTTTACCCCCGTCCCTCCCGTAGGCTGGCCAACACTTCCCGCAAGGCGGCCAGGCGCTCCTCCAGGCCCTGGGCGGCCCTCAGGTCCTTTCCGGCCAAGATCCTCTCCGCCGCCAAGCTGGAGAGGAGGGCGTGGAGTTTGGCCCTTTGCGCCCGAACCTCGCCCAAGGCTCTTTCCAGGCTTTCCCGGGTTTCCGGAAGGAGATGGGGGGCCTTTAGGGCTTCCCCCAGCTCCCTTTCCTGCAGGTCCAGGCTTCTTAGGGCCCTTTCCACCTCCTTCCAGTCCACCAGGTCCCTAAGGCGCCCCTTGGCCCATTCCAAGCCCTGGGGCTTGGGCCGTAGGAATAGGGCCAACAGGGCCAAGGCGGCGAGGAGAAGGAGGAGTTCCAGGATGGGGGGCATGCCCGGCTAGGACTGGCCCAGCTCCCGCTTCAGGCGGGCGAGTTCCTCCTCCACTTCCTTTTCGGCGGAGAGGGCGGCGAGCTCCTTGTCCAAGTCCTCTCCCTCCAGGGCCTTTAAGGCCTCGTGGCGGTCTTCCATGGCCAGGATTCGGGCTCCATCTCCTCAAAGGCCTCCAGGGCGGGGTGCTGGTCCAGGCGGGACTCCATGCGCCGCACGGCCTCGGCGGCCTCCACCCCCTTCTTACGGGCGAGAAGGAGCTTCTTTCGGGCCTCGGCCTCGTCTATTTTGGCCTCGAGGGCCTTGAGCTGGGTCATGAGGCGGTCTATGAGGGCCTGGTGCTCCTCGGCCTGCTGCTTGAAGCCCTCCGCCAGGTCCAAGGCCCGCTTTCTCCGCTTCAGGGCCTCCTTGGCCAGGTCCTCCCGCCCCGCCTTGAGGCCTCCTTGGCCTTCTCCTCCCAGAGGTCGGCCTCCTTCAGGTGGCTTTCCACCTCCCGCTCCAGGCGCTTTCCCTCGGCCATGGCGGCGGCCACCTGTTCCCTGGCCTCCTTGAGGGCCTCCTTCATGTCCCAAAGGGCCTGCTCGAGGATCTTCTCCGGGTCCTCGGCCCGGCGCAGGAGGTCGTTGAGGTTGGCCCGGATGAGGCGGCTTAAGCGGTCCAGTAGGTTCATGGCTTTCCCCCAAAGATGAGTATGCCACAAGGGCCCCTTGCCCCGGCGAGGGGGCGGGGTAGAATGGGCCTGTAAGTATGCGCTTGCTTGCTCCCCCGGACCCGGTGCGCGCCCGCCTCCTCCAGGCGGCCCTGGAGCTTTTGGCCGAGCGGGGCTACCGGGGGGCCACCACCCGGGAGATCGCCCGAAGGCCCGTGTGAGCGAGGTCACCCTTTTCCGCCGCTTCGGCCGCAAGGAGGCCCTGGTGCGGGAGGCTTTGGCCCTCCTTCCGGCCCCGGAGTTCCTGGCAGGCCTACCGGGGCCGGAAAGCCCCTTGGAGGAGGGGCTTAGGGCCCTTTTGTCCACCTATTTGGGGCTTTTGGAGGAAAAGCGGGCCCTTTTGCCCAAGCTCCTCGCCGAGCTTTTGCGCCACCCGGACCTAGGGGCGCCCCCGGGGCTTCTTGCGGCCAAGGGGCGCGTGGTGGCCTTTTTCCGGGCCAAGCAGGAGGAGGGGCTTCTGCGCCCGGACGAGCCCCCGGAGGAGCTGGCCCTGGCCTTTTTGGGACCGCTTTTCGCCCGCTTCCTCCTGGGGGAGGCCCTGGGGCTCGCCCTGCCCTTGGACCCGGAGGCCTATGTGCGGGGGTACCTGGAGGGTCGGTATGGTCCACGCTGAGGAGCTCACGCGCAGCTTCGGCACCCTAAGGGCTTTGGACCGGGTAAGCCTCTCGGTGCGCCCAGGGGAGGTTTTCGGCCTTCTCGGGCCCAACGGGGCGGGGAAGACCACGCTGGTGCGCATCCTCACCGGGGTCCTTAGGCCCGATGGGGGGAAGGCTCGGGTGGCCGGCCTGGACGTGGCGCGGGCCCCCCACCGGGTGAAGGAGCGCATCGGCTACGCCACCCAGGAGCAGAGCGTCTACCGCGACCTCACGGTGGAGGAAAACCTCCTTTTCCGGGCCAGGCTTTACCGCCCCGGGGAGGCCCAGGCCCTGGCGGAGGAGGCCCTCCTTCGCTTCGGCCTTCGGCCCTACGCCAAGACCCTGGCGGGGCATCTTTCCGGCGGGTGGAGGCAGAGGTTGGCCCTGGCCCAGGCGGTGGTCCACCGACCGGAGGTCCTCTTCCTGGACGAGCCCACCACGGGCCTGGACCCCCTTTCCCGCCGGAGCATCTGGGACCTCATCCACGAGGAGGCGCGCAGGGGGGCTTCGGTCCTGGTTACCACCCACTACATGGACGAGGCCGAGCGCTGCCACCGCCTGGCCCTTCTCTTCGGAGGGCGGGTCCTGGCCCAGGGCACCCCCCAGGAGCTCAAGGCCTTGGCCCGGGAGCGGGCCCGCTTTCTCTTCGCCGAGGGTTTTCCCTTGGAGGCCCTTCGGGAGCTCCCAGGGGTCCTCGAGGCCTGGCCCAGCGGCGAGGGGGTCAGGCTGATCGCCCGGCCCGGGTTCTCCCCTGGGCCTGGGTTTCGGGAGGTGGAGCCCAGCCTGGAGGACGTCTTCGTCCTCCTCACCAAGGAGGCCTTATGAGCCGCGTCCTGGCCCTAGCGCAGAAAGAGCTGCTGCAGATCCGGCGGGACCACGTCCTGCCCCGGCTCATCGTCCTTTTGCCCACCCTGATGCTCCTCCTTTTCGGCTACGCCATCAACTTCACCCTGAAAGACATCCCCTTAGCCCTTTACGACGCCTCCAAAGACCGCATCAGCGAGGCCCTCTTGGCGGAGCTCACCCGGGGGGATACCTTCCGCCTGGCCCTGGAGGTGGAAGGCCCGGAAGGGTGGTGGCGGCCATAGACCGGGGCCAGGCCCGGGTGGGCCTGGTGGTGCCCCCGGAGGCCCTAAAGAGGGTGCGGCGGGGGGAGAGCGTGGCCCTCCAGATCTACGTGGACGGCACCGACCCCAACTTCGCCTTCCAGGCCCAGGCCGCCCTGAGGAAGGCGCTTCAGGAGGTGAACGCCCGCATCCTGGTGAGCCGGGCCCTGGCCGGGGAGACGGTGCTCCCTCCCTTGAGCCCGGAGCTTCACACCCTCTACAACCCGGAGAACCGGACGGCCTGGTTCATGATCCCCGGGATCATCGGCCTGGTGCTCACCATGTTCACCGTACTCCTCACCGCCCTTTCCATCGTGCGGGAGGCGGAAAGCCGCATGATGGAAAGCCTCCTCGCCTCCCCCCTAAGGCCCCACGAGATGGTCCTGGGAAAGGTGCTCCCCTACCTCTTCATCGCCTTCGGGGTGGCCCTTTTGGTGCTGGCTTTGGGGCACTGGGTCTTCGGCGTGCCGGTGCGGGGAAGCCTGGGGTTCCTTCTTCTGGCCATGTTCCTCTTCGTGCTGGGCTCCCTGGCGGCGGGGGTGTTCATCTCCACCCTGGCCCGCACCCAGGTCCAGGCGGTCTTCGGCACCTACGCCTACGCCTTCCCCACCATCTTCCTCTCCGGGTTCGTCTTTCCCGTGGAGGGCATGCCCCGGTTTTTCCAGCTCCTTTCCTATCTGGTCCCCGCCCGCTACCTCATCGAGGTGCTGCGGGGGGTGATGCTTAAAGGGGTGGGGTTTGCGGTGCTTTGGCCTCACCTCCTGGCCTTGGCCCTCTTTTCGGGTTTGGTTCTTTTCCTGGCCTCGGCCCGCTTCCAGAGGCAGGTGGCGGTATGAAGAGGCTCTTCGCCCTTTTGCTCCTTTTGCCCCTGGCCCTGGCCCAGGGCCGCCTCGAGGCCGGGGTGTACCTGGGCCCCCGGGTGTCCCCCACCCTCGAGGCCGGCCTCGCCCTGGAGGAAGGGGAGGTCTTTTTGCGCTTTCAGGGGGAGCGAGGGGCCTTGGGCTACCTCGGGAGCTGGCCCTGGGACCTCT
>BBBN01000086.1 GCA_001311585.1 Thermus sp. JCM 17653 | reverse complement strand
CAGGCGGCCTGGGAGGAGGGGGCGAGGCGGGTGCAGGCGGCGGGCCTCCTCCTGGAGAAGAGCCTAGACTGGGTGGCCCACGGGGTCTTCACCGAGCTTTTCCTGAAGAAGCTTCTCAGAGAGAAGGGGCTTCCCGAACGGGCGGCCAACGACCTCGCCGCCGCCCTCGGGGCCCACCACGGTTTTTTTGGCGAGCGCCGAGGAGAAGAAAGCGGCCCGCTGCCAGCTCAAACAGGAAGGCTCCCTTTGGTGGGAGGCCCGGAGGTGGCTTTTGGATCAGGTTTTCCAGAGGCTCGGAGCCCCCCTTCCTTCCCTGGAAGGGCAGGGGGAGGCCAGGCCCGAGGCCATCCTAAGGGTCATGGCCTTGGCCTCCTTCGCCGACTGGGTGGCCTCGGACCCCGGGCTCTTTCCTTACGGCCGAGACCCGCTTGCCCCGGGCTACTACGAAGAGGCCCGAGAGCTGGCGAAAAAGGCCCTGGACCGCTTGGGCTGGCCCGCCTTCGCTCCGGCCCAAAAGAGGGGGTTCCGGGAGCTCTTCCCCCACATCCCGCAGCCTAACGCGCTACAGGAGGGCGTCCCGGCCCTGCTGGAAGGGGCGGGGAGCCCGGTCCTCCTCCTGGTGGAGGCCCCCATGGGCATGGGCAAGACGGAGGCCGCCCTCCACGCCTATTACCTCCTCCAGGCGGGGCTCGGCCACCGGGGGCTCTACGTGGCCCTGCCCACCCAGGCCACGGCCAACGGCCTCTTCCCCCGGGTGAGGGCTTTCTGGAGCGCCTGGAGGAAGGTGGCCGCCTGGAGCTCCAGCTTCAGCATGGCACCGCCCTCCTCAACCCCCATTACGCCGAGCTCCTGGAGAAGGCCGCGCCTCAGCAGGTGTGTGATGATGCCCGGGAAGGCTCAGACCCGGGCGAGGAGGAAACAACCTGGAGAAGGCCGCGCCTCAGCAGGTGTGTGATGAGGGGGGGGAGGGGGGCGCGGTGGCCTCGGCCTGGTTTTCCGCCCGCAAGCGGGCCATGCTGGCCCCTACGGGGTGGGTACCCTGGACCAGGCCCTCCTCGGGGTGCTTCGGGTCAAGCACCACTTCATCCGGCTCTGGGGGCTCATGAACCGGGTGGTGGTGCTGGACGAGGTGCACGCTTATGACGTCTACACCTCGGGGCTCCTCCAAGCCCTCCTCAAGTGGCTCAAGGCCCTGGCTCCAGCGCCATCCTCATGACCGCGACCCTCCCTCCTTCCCGCCGGAGGGCCCTCCTCGAGGCCTGGGCGGGGGAGAGGGTGGAGGGACAGGACCTCGGCCCCTACCCCCGGGTGGTCCTGGTGGGGGAGGGGGTGAAGGCCCGCTCCCTGCCCCCGGCCCGGGAGGTGGAGGTGGCCCTCGAGGTCCTGCGGGAGGTGGACGTGAGGTTCCTGGCCAATAGGCTTAAGGGGGCGCTTCCCGGGGCCGTGGGGGCCATCGTCAACACCGTGGACCGGGCCCAAGCCCTCTACCGGGCCTGGGGGAGGGAAAACCGCTCACCCTGGGGGAACTGGCGAGTCGCCTGGAGAGCGCTCCGGCCGGGGAGGCCTGGGAAGAGGTGCGCCGGGCGCTTGCGGAGCGGAAAGACGAGGTGGTGGGGAAGGTCCTACCGGGCGAGACCCTCGTCTTCCTCCTCCACGCCCGCTTTCCCGCCGAGGAGCGGGCGCTACGGGAAGGGGTGGTCCTCGCCCTCTTCGGCAAGGGAGGGCCGAGGCCTAAAAGGGCCATCCTGGTGGCCACCCAGGTGGCGGAGCAGAGCCTGGACCTGGACTTTGACCTCCTCTACACGGACCTCGCCCCCATAGACCTCCTCTTCCAGCGGATTGGGAGGCTTCACCGCCACGAGCGGCCGAGGCTCGTAGGCACGCGCGCCCCCGGCTCCTTCTGGGCGCACCCGGGGACTTGGACTTCGGGAGGTCCCTCTACTGGGACAGGGTCTACGAGGACTACGTTTTGCTTGCCACCTGGCAGGCCCTTTCAGGGCGGGACCGCCTCCGCGTGCCTGGGGACCTCGAGGCCCTCCTGGAGGAGGTCTACGAGGCGGAGGACCCCGGGAGGTTCCCCGAGGGCCTGCGGGAGCGGGCGAGGGGGAGCCTGGAGCGCCTCCAGGCCCGGCGCAAGAGGGAAGAGGAAACCGCGAAAAAGTTCTCCCTGAGCAGCCTGGACCGCCTCCTCGCCTACTGGGACGAAGGCGCCTTGGTGGCCCAGGAGCGCCTCGAGGACGACGAGGAGAAGGCGGAGACCCAGCGCCTCCTCACCCGCCTGGGGGACCCCAGCGTGGCCGTGGTACCCATCTTCCGGGTGGGGGAGGGGTTTTTCTTGGACCGGGAGGGGCGGCGGAGGGTGCCCCTGAAGGGGGAGGTCTCCCGGGAGGAGGCCGAGGCCCTTTTCCGGCGGGCGGTGCGCCTTTCCCGCCCTCCCGTGCCCCAGGAGCTCCTGAAGGAGGAACCCCCACCCGCCTGGCGCAAAAGCGGCCTCCTGCGGGGCCTCCGCCTTCTGGAGGTGGGCCAGGTCTTCGGGTCCGGCGCGGGGGCCTTCCGGGTAGAGCTGGACCCCGAGCTCGGGGTGGTCTACCTTCCGGTCTGATTCCGTCAGCGGATGTCGGGAACCGGGCTTAGGCTGGGGTAAGGAGGTGGGAAGCTTGGAAGCGAAGTTCAACCTGGTGGAGGAGCCCTGGATCCCCGTCCTATGGGACGGGCAGGTGGTGGAGGTGGGGATTCGGGAGGCCCTCTTGCGGGCCCACGAGTTCGCCCGCATAGAAACCCCCTCCCCCTTGGAGGAGGCCGCCCTCCACCGCCTCCTCCTGGCGGTGCTCCACCGGGCCCTCATGGGCCCCCGCCGCCTGGAGGACGTTCTGGATTGGTGGCGGGAGGGGGGCTTCCCCCAAGACCCCATAAGGGACTACCTGAACCGCTTCCGGGACCGCTTCTTCCTCTTCCACCCCGAGGCCCCCTTCCTCCAGGTGGCCGACCTCCCGGAGAAAAACCCCCTTCCCTGGAGCAAGCTCCTCCCCGAGCTCGCGAGCGGCAACAACCCCACCCTCTTTGACCACAGTGCGGATGACAACCCCCCCCAAGGCCCCCTACGCCCAGGCCGCCCGGGCGCTCCTCGTGCACCAGGCCTTCGCCCTAGGGGGGCTCCTCCGCCGCTTTGGGGTGGGCTCGGCCAAGGACGCCCCCGTGGCCCGGCCCGCCCTCTTCCTGCCCACCGGGGGGAACCTCCTGAAAACCCTGCTCCTCAATCTCGTGCCCTACACCCCGGAGGAGGACGCCCCCATCTGGGAGGTGCCGCCTTTGCGGTGCGCCGACCTCAGGGGCGGCAAGACTTCTTGGTCCCTCTCGGGCCGGACCCGGGTCTACACCTGGCCCGCCCGGGGGGTTCGCCTCCTGGACGAGGGGGACGGCGTGCGCTTCATGGGGTACGGCCCCGGAGTGGAGCCCCTGGAGGCGCCCTACCGCGACCCCATGGTGGCGCAGCGCCTGGACGCCAAAGGCAACCTCCTCGTCCTCCGCCTTTCCGAGGAGCGGAGCTTCTGGCGCGACTTCTCCGCCATGCTCCCAAGGCAGGGCGGCAAGGTGGCCGCCACCGTGGAGCACGCGGACAACCTCCAGGGAGAGCTGGAGGACGAGGGCTTGGAGGGGCGGATCACCTTGCGCGTGCTGGGCCAGGTCTCGGACCAGGCCAAGGTCCTGGACCTGCGCCGGGAGGTCTACCCCTTGCCCTCGGGGCTCCTTACCCCGAAGGCGGAGGAAAACCTGGAAAAAGCCTTGAAGATGGCCGAGGAGCTGGGGCAGGGTCTACGGGGCCTTGCCCTTCAGGTGGCCCGGGCGGTGCTTGGGGAGCGGGACCGCAAGGAGCTCGGGGACTTCGCCCGCTCCCTCCCCCTGGAGCGCCTCTACTGGCACGCCCTGGACGGGGCTTTCCCCGGCTTTCTCGCCCGGGTAGGGGAGGGGGATTCCCTGGAGCGGTGGCAGGAGGAGCTCAAACGGGCGGCCCGGGGGGCGTGGGAGTCCACCCGCCTCTTCCTGGGCACGGGAGCGAGGCACCTGAAGGCCCTGGCGGAGGGGGAGCGGCAGTTTGGGCGCCTGCTTGGGGCGCTCGGTAAGGAGGTGCGGACGTGAGCCAAGGAGAGCGGTTTCTGGACTGGCTGAAGCGCCTTCAAGGCCAGAAGGCCTGGACCGCGGCGCGGGCGGCCCTGAGGCGCAGCCTGGCCTTTCCCCCCGGGGCCTACCCCAAGGCCATGCCCTACGTGGAGCCCTTCGTGGAGGGAGAGGGCTGGAAGCGGGAGGCCCACTACCTGGTGGCGGCCCTCTACGCCTGAAGGACGGGGACCACCAGGCCGGGCGGACCCTGGCCCTGGCCCTTCGGGAGAAGGCCCAGGGCTCGGCCAGCGTGGAGAAGCGCTTCTTGGCCCTTTTGGAGGCGGACCGCGACCAGATCGCCTTCCGCCTGCGCCAGGCGGTGGCCCTGGTGGAAGGAGGGGTAGACTTCGCCCGGCTTCTGGACGATCTATTGCGCTGGTTTTCTCCCGAAAAGCACGTTCAGGCCCGCTGGGCGAGGGAGTACTACGGCGCGAGGTTTCGGAAGAGGAGAAGAAGGAGGTGGAGGCGTGAAGCTTTTGGAAGTGCACATCCTGCAGACGGTGGCCCCGAGCAACCTGAACCGGGACGACACGGGAAGCCCCAAGGACGCCCTCTTCGGGGGCTTTAGGCGGGCCAGGATCTCCAGCCAGGCCCAGAAGCGGGCGGTGCGGGTGGCCTTTAGGGACTGGCCCCTCCTCTCCGAGGAGGAGCGGGCGGTGCGCACCAAGCGGCTCGTGGAGGAGCTTCTCCGCAGGCTTGCGGGCGTGAAGGAGGAGCTTGCCCGCCGGGCCATAGAAAACGCCCTGAACGCCTTGGGCTTTGGGGTGAAGGAGGAACGGACGGAGTACCTCCTCTTCCTGGGGAACCGCGAGCTTGACGCCCTGGCCCAGGGCATCCGGGAAAACCTCGAGGCCCTCTCGGGCGAGGTGAAGGGGAAGAAGAAGGCGGAGGTACCCCCCGAGCTCAAGAAGGCCCTGGAGCGGGTCCTGGACGGGGGCAAGGCCGTGGACCTGGCCCTCTTCGGCCGGATGCTGGCCGACCGGCCCGAGCTCGGGGTGGACGCCGCGGCCCAGGTGGCCCACGCCCTAAGCACCCACAAGGTGGACCGGGAGTTTGACTTCTACACCGCCGTGGACGACCTCAACCCCAAAGAGGATACGGGGGCGGGGATGATGGGGGACGTGGAGTTTTACTCTGCCACCCTCTACCGCTACGCCGTGGTGGACCTGGACAAGCTCGTGGAAAACCTCCAAGGGGACAAGGAGCTAGCCTCAAGGGGGCCCTGGCCTTCCTCGAGGCCTTCGCCTTCACCCTGCCTCGGGCAAGCAGAACAGCTTCGCCGCCCACAACCCGCCCCTCTTCGTGGCCTTCCGGGCGGGGGAGGGGATGCCCCGGAACCTGGCCACGGCCTTTGAGGCTCCCCTGCGGCCTAAGGACGAGGTCCCCCTCTCCCGCCTCTCCGCCGAGGCCCTCCTTAAGGAGTGGGCGAAGTTTGACCGGGTCTATGGGCCCTGGAGCCGGAGTGGAAGGGGGCCCTGGACCTCACGGAAGCTAAGGGGGATGGGGTTCCCAGGTTGGAGGACCTCAAGGCCCTCAAGGAGAAGGTGGCGGAGGCCGTGAAGGCCCTTCTGGGGGTGTAGCGTGCCCACCCTCCTCCTCAGGCTCCAAGGCCCCCTCCAGTCCTGGGGCACGCGGAGCCGCTTTGACCACCGGGACACCTGGCCCTACCCCACCAAAAGCGGGGTGGTGGGCCTCCTGGCCGCCGCCTTGGGCCGGGACCGCAAGGAGGACGTCTCCGATCTGGCCGCCCTCCGCATGGGGGTGCGGGTGGACCGGAAGGGGGTGCTTAAGGTGGACTACCAGACCGCCCAGAGCGTCCTCGCCGCCGACCTCGAGGCCAAGCGGGACGTGCAGAGCTGGCGGTACTTCCTCTCCGACGCCGCCTTCCTGGTGGGCCTCGAGGGGGAAAGGACCCCCCTGGAGGCCCTCCACCGGGCCCTGAAGCGCCCCCGCTTCCCCCTCTACCTGGGGCGCAAGAGCTACGTGCCCAGCCCTCCTCCTTTCCTCCCCGACGGCCTTGTGGAAGCCTCCCTTGAGGAGGCCCTTAAGGGCTACCCGTACCTTGTGGGCAAGGCCCCTCCGGACGACCTGCTGCTGGTGCTGGAGGCCGAGGAGGGCCGCCTGGTCTACGACCAGCCCGCGGGGCCCTTCAGCGAGCGCCGCTTCGCCGCCCGCTACGTGCGGGAGGAGGTGCTTCCCAAAGAAGCGGTGCCGGAAGGCCCCCCGGCGTGGGAGGTGACCCGTGTGGCTCACTAAGCTTGTGCTGAACCCCGCTCCAAGGCGGCCCGCCGGGACTTGGCGAACCCCTACGAGATGCACCGCACCCTTTCCAAGGCGGTGTCCGAGGCCCTTAAGGAAGGGCGGGAGCGGCTTCTCTGGCGCCTCGAGCCCACCCGGGGCCTGGAGCCCCCTGTGGTCCTGGTGCAGACCCTCAACGAGCCCGACTGGAGCGTTCTGGACGAGGGATACGCTCAGGTCTTCCCGCCCAAGCCCTTCCACCCCGCCCTGAGGCCCGGCCAACGCCTCCGCTTCCGCCTCCGGGCGAACCCCGCCAAGCGCCTCGCCGCCACGGGGAAGCG
>BBBN01000085.1 GCA_001311585.1 Thermus sp. JCM 17653 | reverse complement strand
CCGTAGCCCTAAGGGTCCCGTCCACCCAGTCCGCCCCCGCCGCCAGGGCCGCCAGGGTGTTGCCTATGGCCAGGCCCAGGTTGTTGTGGGCGTGGAAGCCCACCTTGGCCCGGGAAAGGGCCTCTTTTAGGGCCTTCACCCGGGCGTAGGCGTCTTGGGGCAGCATGGCCCCGGCGGAGTCCACGATGTAGACCACGTCCGCCCCGTAGCCCTCCATCAAGAGGGCCTGCTCCGCCAAAAACTCGGGGGGGCGCATGTGGCTCATCATCAGGAAGCCCACCGCCTCCAGGCCCATCTCCTTGGCCATCCCGAAGTGCTGCTCGGAGATGTCCGCCTCGGTGCACTGGGTGGCGATGCGCACCATCTGGATCCCCGCCTCCACCGCCTCCTTGAGCTCCTTCCGCGTCCCGATCCCGGGGAGGAGGAGGGCCGCCACCTTGGCCCGCCTGACCGTCTCGCGCACCGCGCGGATGAGCTCCATCTCGTCCGTGCGGGAGAAGCCGTACTGCAAGGAGCTCCCCCCAAGCCCGTCCCCGTGGGAGACCTCTATGGCGTACACGCCCCCCTCGTCCAGGGCCTGGGCGATGGCCTTCGCCTCCGCCACCGTGTACTGGTGCCGGTGGGCGTGGGAGCCGTCCCGCAGGGTGGTGTCCACCACCACCGGGGGCTTGGCCGTGAATAGGTCCCAGCTCACGCCACCACCTCCTCCACCGGCTTCCCCAAAAGGTGCTGGGCGAAGACCTCCCCCACCCTACGGGCCGAAGCCGTCATGATGTCCAGGTTGCCGGCGTACTTGGGCAGGTAGTCCCCCGCCCCCTCCACCTCCAGCAGCATGGAGACCACCGTCCGCTCCCCCCAAGGGGTGGGAAGCCTCTCAAACACCGGGTCCGCCTTCAGGCGGTAGCCCGGCACGTAGGCCTGCACCTCCCGCTCCATGGCCCGCACGCTCGCCACAATGGCCTCCCGGTCCAAGGCCTCCCCTTCCGGGATGCAGCGCACGGTGTTGGTCATGAGGATCGGCGCTCCGCCGGGTTCAGGATGATGATGGCCTTTCCCTTCTTGGCCCCCCCGATGGCCTCCAGCCCCCGGGCCGTGGTGAAGGTGAACTCGTCGATGTTCTGCCGGGTGCCGGGGCCGCCGAGCGGGAGGCCACCGTGGAGACCATCTCCGCGTAGAGCACGGGGGCCACCCGGTGCACCGCGTACACCAGGGGAATGGTGGCCTGGCCCCCGCAGGTGATCAGGTTCACGTTGTCCTTGTCCAGGTGGGCCTTCAGGTTCACCGGGGGCACCACGTAGGGCCCCCGGGCCGCCGGGGTCAGGTCAATGGCGATCTTGCCGGCCTCCCTCAGAAGTTTAGCGTGCCGCACGTGGGCCTTGGCGCTGGTGGCGTCAAAGACAATCCGGATCTCGGGTCTCTCCAAGATGTAGGCGATCCCCTCGGGGCTCGCCTCCAGCCCCAAAGCCCGCGCCCGGGCCAGGCCCTCGGACTTGGGGTCTATCCCCACCACCGCCACCAGCTCCATGTGCCCCGGGTCCTTTAGAAGTTTGTACATCAGGTCCGTGCCGATGTTCCCTGAACCTAGAATCGCTACCTTAACTTTGTCCATATGCTCTCCTTTTGCCCTCGCGAAGCTCAGGCCAGCTTGAGAAAGCCCAAGGCCTTTGGATCGTAGCCCAGGTTCTCCGAGATCCTCTTTGCCGCCTCCAGGATGATATTTTTGTAGGCCTCCTTGCTCTCCCTAAAGCGGTAAACGGGCACAGAAAAGCTCACCGCGGCCACCACGGTCCCCACGTGGTTGCGCACGGGAGCGGCCACGCAACAGAGTTCCGGCATGTACTCCTCTATATCATAGGCGTAGCCCCGCCGCCGCACCCCGCGGAGCTCGCTTAGGAGTTCGTCCACCTGGGTGATGGTGTTGGGCGTCAGGGCAGGCAGGCCCTGGTAGGCCGCGAGATCCACCACCTCCTCGTCTGGAAGCCCTGAGAGCAGGACCTTGCCCAGGGCAGAGGCGTGGGGCCAAAGGCTTGCCCCAGGAAAGGTCACCTCCACCCGGACGGCCCGGGTACCCTGGAGCTTCTCCACATAGACTACTCTGCCTCGCTCCAAGACGGCGAGGTGGACGGTCTCCCCGTAGTGGCGGACCAGGTTCTCCAGGACGGGGGTGGCCACCTTCTTTAGGGGGGTGGTTTCGTTCAAGACCCGGTTGAGGACGAGCACCCTCCACCCCAGGCGGTAGCGGCCTTGGGGCGTGCGGTGGAGAAAGCCCGCAGCGGCCAGGGAGCAGAGGATGGCGTGGGCGCTGGATTTGGCCCACCCCAGCGCCGCCGCCACCTCCGAGACCCCCCACTCCGGCTTCTCCAGGGAGAAGAGGTCCAACACCCGTGCTGCTTTATCAATGGTGCCCAGCATATCCTGGTGAAGGGGAGTATACAGCCCTATCTAGGACACCTCAAGCCAGACGTTCGCCTATGCAGAACACCCCATACCCTAGGCGATGGGGCAGGTACAGCCTGCGAAAGACTTTAAAGTTTTTGTAGCCGGGCCTACAATGCAACCCCTCTGTTCAGGATGATGAGACGAACCCCTTGCCACCCCGACCTCCCCCTCCCTAAGGTGAGGGGGACCGAAAAAGGGGAAGGTCATCGGGCGACCGGGAACTCTGCGCAACACTCCTTTCCCTGCAGGTCAGCGTCGGTTAGGAGGTAGCGACATGGCAGGAGAAGCGACCACCCAGGTTAGGCCCCTTACGGGCAAGGAGTACTTGGAGAGCCTCCGGGACGGGCGGGAGATCTACTTCGCCGGCGAGCGGGTCAAGGACGTGACCACCCACCCCGCCTTCCGCAACACCGCCCGCATGCTGGCCCGCTGGTACGACCGCCTGCACGAGCTCCACCGCGAGGACCTGGAGCGCTCCAAGGACCCCTCCGGCTGGAAGTGGACCGTGCCCACCGACACCGGCTCGGGCGGCTGGACCCACCCCTTCTTCATCGGCCCCAAGAGCGCGGAGGACCTCCTCAAGGCCCGGGACACCATCGCCGAGCTCCAGCGGGCCGTCTACGGGTGGGCAGGGCGCAGCCCGGACTACAAGGCGGCCTTCGTGGGGACCCTGGGGCCCAACGCCGAGTTCTACGCCCCCTACCAGGAGAACGCCCGCCGCTGGTACAAGGAGACCCAGGAGCGCCTCCTTTACTGGAACCACGCCATCGTTAACCCCCCCGTGGACCGCCACAAGTCCGTGGAGGAGGTGGGGGACGTCTACATGCACGTGGAGCGGGAAACCGACGCGGGCATCGTGGTCTCCGGCGCCAAGGTGGTGGCCACGGGGAGCGCCTTCACCCACGTCAACTTCATCGCCCACTACGGCCCCATCCCCATCAAGGACAAGAAGTTCGCCCTCATCTTTGCCGTCCCCATGAACGCTAAGGGGGTCAAGCTCATCTCCCGGGCCTCCTACGAGTTCATCGCCGCCAAGACGGGAAGCCCCTTTGATTACCCGCTCTCCAGCAGGCTGGACGAGAACGACGCCATCCTGGTGTTTGACAACGTCCTGGTGCCTGGGAGAACGTGTTCGTCTACGGGGACGTGGAGAAGGTCAACGCCTTCTTCCCCCTCTCCGGCTTCGTGCACCGCTTCCCCTTCCAGGGTGGCACCCGCTTCGCGGTGAAGCTGGACTTCATCGCGGGCCTCATGATGAAGGCCCTGGACATCACGGGGGCCTCCCAGTTCCGGGGGGTGCAGGCCAGGCTCGGGGAGGTCCTCACCTACCGCAACCTCTTCTGGGCGCTCACCGAGGCCATGGCCCGCGACCCCATGCCCTGGGTGGACGGTTACGTGCTTCCGAATCTGTGGGCCGGCCTCACCTACCGGGTCCTGGCCCCGGAGGTCTACCCCAAGATCAAGGACATCATTGAGCGCGACCTGGCCAGCGCCTCATCTACCTCCCGGGCCACGCCAAGGACTTCCAGAACCCCGAGATCCGCCCCTACCTGGACAAGTACGTCCGGGGCAACAACGTGGACGCCGTCACCCGGGTGAAGGTGATGAAGGCGCTTTGGGACGCCATCGGGACGGAGTTCGGCGGGCGTCACGAGCTCTACGAGAGGAACTACGCCGGGAACCACGAGAACATCCGTATGGAGGTCCTCGGGGCCATGGAGGCCGCCGGGGTGAACGAGGGCATCCGGGGCTTCGTGGAGCGCTTCCTCGGGGAGTACGACCTCGAGGGCTGGAAGGTCCCTTACCTGGTGAACCCCGAGCCTGAGCTGGCCCCAAGGCCGGGGGCGGGGCAAAGCCCCGTCCCCTTTTTCGTTCCGCATGGCCGAACCTGCGCGTTGACAAAGCCCTGACTCTCCTGGGACACTAAACTCGGCCATCCGGCCAAAAGCGAAAGGAGGAGGTCCTTATGGATAAGGAGCCCATCTTTGACGTGCACCAGCTGGCCCACGTGGAGATCCTCACCCCCAACCCCGAGGGCACCCTCTGGTTCTTCCGCGACCTCCTGGGCATGGAGGTCACCAAGCAGGAGGGGCAGTCGGTGTACATGCGGGCCTACGAGGACTGGTACCACCACACCCTTAAGATCACCGAGGCCAAGAAGCCGGGCCTTGGCCACGTGGCCTGGCGCACCAGCTCCCCCCAGGCCCTGGAGCGCCGGGTGAAGGCCCTCGAGGCCACGGGCCTAGGCAAGGGCTGGATTGACGGAGACCTGGGCCACGGGCCCGCCTACCGCTTCACCACCCCCGACGGCCACCCCATGGAGCTCCTCTGGGAGGTGGCGTACTATGAACCCCCGGAGGACAAGAAGACCCCCCTGCTCAACCGCCCGCAGAAGCGGCCCCTCCGGGGAGTGCCCGTCCGCAGGCTGGACCACGTCAACCTCCTGGCCTCCGACGTGACGGTGAACAAGAACTTCATGATGGAACATTTGGGGTTCCGCCTTCGGGAGCACATCGTCATGAAGGACGGCACGGAAGCCGGGGCCTGGATCAGCGTGAGCCCCCTGGTCCACGAGATCGCCTTCATGCGGGACGGCAAGGGGGCCAAGGGCAGGCTCCACCACGTGTGCTACTGGTACGGCTATCCCCACGACCTCAACAACATCGCCGACGTCTTCCGGGAGGTAGGCATCAAGATTGAGGCTGGCCCGGGCAAGCACGGGATCTCCCAGGCCATGTTCATGTACGTGCTGGAGCCGGGCGGGAACCGGGTGGAGCTCTTCGGCGACCCCGGGTACCTCATCTTTGATCCGGCCTGGAAGCCCATCAAGTGGACGGAGGAGACTCTCGAGGCGGGCATTATCTGGTACGGTAGCCCCCTGCCCGCCGAGTTCTTCCTCTACGGCACGCCTGAGGTAGAGGCGGAGCAGGCAGCCGCAGCCGATTAGGCGTCGGGAGAGGCTAAAGGGACTCCCCCACCGGGGTCACCCCTCGGTGGGGGTTTTAGAGACTGTTAGAGACTGTCGTAAAACTCCTCCACGGCCAGCTACGCGGCCCTGGCCAGCCGCTTCACCCACAAGCGTAGCATGCCCAGGTACACCCAAGCTTCGCTTACCCCCAGATCAGACTTGACCTATATACGGCCCCTGGGATAAAGAAGAGGCATGACCCTACGCGAGGCTTTGTCCCAGATCCCCGACCCCCGGGCCCGCAACCGGCGGTATCCCCTGTGGGGCCTCCTGGCCCTCATCCTGGTGGCTTTTCACAAGATGTTTCCCTGACGG
Source organism: Thermus sp. JCM 17653 (assembly GCA_001311585.1). Classification (GTDB taxonomy): domain Bacteria; phylum Deinococcota; class Deinococci; order Deinococcales; family Thermaceae; genus Thermus. The sequence goes on along the minus strand of BBBN01000085.1, from coordinate 1,017 downwards.
GAAAGCAGTTCCCGCGTGGACTCCCTGAGGGGCGTGGAACGCTTCGCCCGCGCCAACCCCCATCTTCTACCCCACCTCGGCCTGCGCAAGCCCCCGGGGCACACCATCCTCACCCTTCTCCTGCACCGCCTGGACCCCCATAAGCTCCAGGAGGCCCTGCTCAAGGTCTTTCCCGAAGTGGACCTGGGGGAGGTCCTGGTGGTGGACGGAAAGCACCTCCGGGGAAGCGGCAAGGGGGAAAGCCCCCAGGTCAGGCTGGTGGAGGTCCTGGCCCTGGGTCTGCAGACCACCCTGGCCCAGGCCCAGGCGGAGGGGAGGGAGGACGGGGCCCTCTTGGAGCTCCTGGACCGGCTTGGGGCGGAGGGGCTCAAGGGGAAGGTGGTGGTGGGGGACGCGGGGTACCTGTACCCGGAGCTGGCGGGGAAGGTGGTGCGAAAAGGGGGGCCTACCTCTTCCTTTTGAAGGCCAACCAGGGGGAACTGCTGGAGTGGGCCCTGGAGGTGTTCAAGGGGATGGAAGAGAGGCGGCTTCCCGGCGAGACCGAGGCGGCGTGGAGTCTGGCGCGGGACGGGGGAGGTGCGGCGCACGGTGAGCTACGCCCTCACCCGCCTGGGGCCGGAGGTGGCGGAGGCGAGGCGGCTTGGGGAGCTTCTCCTTTCCCGTTGGGAGGTGGAGAACCGGTCCTTTTGGGTACGGGACGTTCTCTTCCGCGAAGACGCCTGCCAGGTGCGGGGGGTGGGGGCGCGGGTCTTGGCGGTCCTCCGGGCCTTTCTGGTCTCCCTCTTCCACCGCCGAGGGATCAGGGAGAAGAAGGCGGCCCTGGAGGCCTTCTCCTTCAACCCCCTCTCCGCCCTGCGCTTCCTGGGGCTCTATGCGGTATAGCGGTCAAGTCTGCCCCTCTTCAGATCCGGCTGACGCCTGAGGAGGATCGGCTCCTGCTGGAGCTTTCCCTGGACCCGAAGACCCACAAGAAGACCCGCCTTTGGGCCGCCATGGTCCGCCTGGCGGCCGAGGGCT
>BBBN01000084.1 GCA_001311585.1 Thermus sp. JCM 17653 | reverse complement strand
CCCTCCCGGGGCTCCAGGTAGGGGTTCTCCCGGCCATGGATGGGGGGCGGGAGGGGCTGGCCCTCCTTCTTGGCCTGGAGGTACTTGCCAGGGGCCAGGCCCTTTCCGCCAGGAGGTAGGGCCCGGCCAGCCGGCCCTCCACCCGGTAGGCCTTCTTGACCTCCAGCCTGGCGGTGAAGCCCCGGGCCCGCTTGAGGCCCACCTTGAAGCCCTCGCCCCCCTTGGGGAGGATGAGGAGGACGAGCCGGTCCCGGTCGGCGTAGAGGAGGACCCCCTGGACCACGGCCTGGGGCCCTTCGAAGCCCTCCTTGAGGCGGCTGGCCGCCTGGACGGAGAGGAGCCTGCCCCCGTCGTCCGTGCGGGGCCAGAGGGCGAAGACCCCTTCTCCAGCCTCCCCCTCGGGTCCTTGAGGGCCTTGCCCCCCAGGGCCACCGGCACCCCCCGGGGGAGCCTCTCCGCGTGGAAGACGCCCCCCCTCAGCACGCCGGTAGGAAGAGAACCGCCTGGTGGGGCGGGTGCGGGGGCGCTTCTCCCCGCCCTCCTTCCGTTCCCCGCCTTCTCCCGCGGGGAGGGCGGCCTTTGCCTCCGGCGGCTCCGCCATCCCTTCCATCCTAGGGCTTGTGTCACAGGCGAAGCCCATTCCTGGCTTCAAACATTCGGGTGCCCAAACACTCAAGAACTCAACCGCTCAAGTATTTGAGTATCTAGGCACTTACACACTTGAGAACATGAGCTTTTAAAGCTTCCGACTCTCAAACTCCTAAACTCCTAAACTCCTAAACTCCTAGGACCTAGACACCCTGGGCGCTCAAGTGGTAGCATCCAGGGCGCATGGTCCTAGCTGTTACTGGCTTCAAGGGGGGCGTGGGCAAGACCACCACCGCCGTCCACCTGGCGGCCTTCTTGGCTCATCGGGCCCCCACCCTCCTGGTGGATGGAGATCCCAACCGCTCCGCCACGGGGTGGCACCGCCGTGGTGGCCTCCCCTTCACTGTGGCGGACGAACGGGTGGCGGCCCGGTATGCCAGGGACCATGCCCACGTGGTCATCGACACCCAGGCCCGCCCCTCCAAGGAGGATCTGGAAGCCTTGGCGGAGGGGGTGGACCTGCTGGTTCTGCCCACTACCCCAGATGCTCTGGCCCTGGAGGCCCTCTTGGCGACCTTGGAGGCTCTAAAGACCTCGGGGGCCAGGTACCGGTACTTCTGACCATGGTTCCCCCTAGACCTAGCCGGGATGGGGAAGAAGCTAGGATCCTTCTCCAAGAAAGCGGCGTGCCTCTATTCGGGGCCTGGGTGCGGCGGGCGGCGGCATTTCCCAAGGCATCCCTCCTGGGGGTGCCGGTGTACGCCCTACCTGATCCCCGGGCTAAGCTTGCCTGGGAGGACTACGTGCGGGTGGGGAAGGAGGTGCTGGATGAGCAAGTTCGCTAAGGTGATCCAGACGGCAAAGGGTGAGGAGAAGCCTGAGCGGGTGCGGGGGAAGAGTCGGCGGGAGGACTACGTGGGGCGTGAAGGTGTACATTCCCCGGGAGCTATACCGCCGGCTGAAGCTGAAGGCGGTGGAGGAGGAGCGGGAGATATCGGAGTTGGTGGAAGAGGCGCTTATGGTCTGGCTGAGGGGGGGACGGTGAAAAAAAAGAGAGGCAGGGACCGCGCAGGTTTTGGAAGAGAAGGACACCCTTCAGCCCCCTTGAAGTGGGCTGGGGGGAAAAGGTGGCTCGCAGATACGATAGCCGAGCTCTATGCTCCTCATCGTCACCGTAGGTTAGTAGAGCCGTTTGTGGGTGGCCTCGCCATTGCCTTAACCCTCAAGCCAGAGCGGGCCCTTCTTAACGACATCAATCCTCACCTTATCAACTTTTACCGATGGCTTCAGCGGGGATTACGCATTGATATTGTCCTTGAAAACGACCCGGAAGTTACTATCGGCATAGGGAGCGCTTCAACGCCCTAATCAGGGGTGGAAAGTGGGAGACCAAGGAGGCTGCAGAACTCTTCTATTACCTAAACCGCACGGGGTACAACGGCCTATGTCGTTTCAACCGGAGAGGCGAGTTCAACGTACCATTCGGGCGGTATAAGAGGATTTCCTACGTCCGCGACTTTACTCCATACCGCCCCCTCCTCGAAAAGTGGGTCTTTACCCAGGGAGATTTCGAGCAGGTTCCTCTAGACCCAGACGATTTCATTTATGCGGATCCGCCCTATGATGTCGAGTTTACTAAATACGCGAAAGAGGGCTTCTCTTGGAACGATCAGGTCCGCCTTGCCTACTGGCTAGCTCGCCATCCTGGTCCAGTTGTGGCCTCGAACCAGGCTACGAGCCGGATCCTGGAGCTTTACCGCGATCTAGGATTCAAGGTTTGGATCGTGAAAGCACCGAGGCGCATAGCTTGTAATGGGGACAGGACGCCAGCGGATGAAATGGTAGCATTGAAACCATGAGTCCGAGAAATACGGGTACAGGGGCCGTCCTGGAACACACGGTCTTGCCGGCACTTGAGCGAAATGGTTACCAGTACTTTGCCCGATCTAAAGACAGGGGGAAGGCTAAGGGAGTGCCAGATCCCAGGCTCTTCGATGATCCCTTCCGCCCCAGCAGGAAGCACCGTCTGGACATCCTTGTTCTCACAGGGAGTGGGGAAAGGATAGGTATATCAGCCAAATGGCAGCAAGTCGGCGGTACCGCGGAGGAGAAAGTCCCCATGGAAGTCTTAAGACTTATGAGTTTTCTCGAAGGAGGCCTCCTGGACCGGGCCTATCTCTTATTGGCAGGCAATGGCTGGAGCCTAAAGGGCCATTTTTTTAGATCGCCAATTCCTCAATCGCTTTTGCTCTTCAGCAAAGGTCAAGGAAAACGTGCTTATTGTTGACTTGGATACACTTCTTGGCCTTATAAATCAGAGAAAGCTCTAAGGTGTTGATCCGTGGGGCCTGCTTCCCAAGTTACTCAAAATATAGAATGAAACGGGGACAAGTATAACAAGGAAGTAAAAGGGCCAAACGGAATGAGACTTGGCTGCACAAATGACGTCCCTGAGGAAAACCCTCTCGGGCTCTAGGTGGTAGAGGAATTCTTTGGATAATTGGCCCTCCTGATAAGCCTTTACTGCCCGGGTATATATTTTTCTAAACTTTCTTTCTAAGGCCAAGTAGTAACTGTCTATGTAACAAAGCGACAATAAAGGAATCAACATAATAAAAAAGCTCTTTAACTCTTCCGATTCCACCAAAAAAGCTGTAATACCCGAAACTAGTGCGACCGCCCAGCTCTTTGCATTTGCGCTATTTGAGGCTAGCCGATCAACAATGGATTGGATTGTGCTCAAGTGGAAATGGATTTCTTCCAGTGACGCTTTTTGTTCTTCCATGCCTAATCAACGATACTTTTGTCGTATCTCTATCGCTTCTTCGATCCATTCAGACAGATGTTTTTTTTATGTACTGATACCAGAGTTGACTATCCAGAGAATTGATTTCAATCTGGGGATCATATGCCTTTACGATGCGTTCAAGAGACGTTTCCCCTAGGAAGAGATCAGCGAAAGCAAATGGGTTTTTCCCCCTCCGAGCAGGCTTACCGTCCCGGTCTTTTAGGGTATGAATATAGACGCCAAGAAGGCCCATGCCTCGCTCCCACCCTCTTTTTATTTCGTATTGTACCAGGTATGGGGAAAGACTGGACGGACTACTTCCTCTCCCAGGGTACCCCAGAGGCTTCCGCCTCCTGCTGGAGGCGGGGGAACGCTGGTCCCCGGAGCGGGAGGATGGGGAAAGCGGGGGTGTACGGCTCCCCAACCCCGTGGACATCAACCGGGCCTTTATCAACGGGCACCTCTACGTGCCGTGCGCATCCTGGAGAACCGAGGGGAGGAAGGGGCACGCTACCGCACGGTGGTGATCCGCTCGGATGGAGCGGTGCTGGGCTGGGGGTATTTGCCTGCTCCCCGTGGCACCCCCCTGGAGGACCGGGTCCTGGCCCTGGACGACGGAACCATCATCCGTAACGCCGCCCAAGGCCCCCGCGGGTAGTTCCTGGAGCGAAAAGGCCATCAACCGCTTCCTAAAGGCCAGGGAGGCTGGGAAGAGCGCCATGACCCTGCGCCCCCCAGACCTGCCCAGGTTGATCATCCAGCACCTGCGGCAGGTCCTCCTTCCCCGGGAGAACGACTACGTCCTGGCTGCCTTGGTGGTAATGACCTCCTATGTGCAAGCGGTATTCGACGCTGTACCCCTGGTGCTCATCGTGGGCCCCCCCGGTTCGGGAAAAACGGAGCTGGCCCGGCTTATGGCGGATGTGGGGGCCAACGGGGTGGTGATCACGGGGCAGACCAGCGCGGCTACCGCCGCCCGGCTGATCGACGAAACCGGGGGACTGGTGGCCTTCGACGACCTGGAGGAGGTCCGCCAGCGCTCGGGCAGCGCCGAGGCCTCCAACCTGGAGCAGTTCCTCAAGGTGTCCTACAAGAAGGAAACCGCCCTCAAGCAGTGGACGGACACCAAGGGCATGAGGGTCCAGACCCTTAACTTTTTCGGGGTAAAGGTGATCACCAACACCCAGGGCACCGGGGAGATCCTGGGAAGCCGGATGTTCACCATCCGCACCGTTCGCCTTAAGGATCTGGCTACCGGGACCGGCCCACGGGGCTTACCCCCGAAGGCCTTCAGGAGCTCCGGGACAACCTCTACATCTGGGCCATGGAAAACGCCCCAGCCTCCACCAGCTCTACCGGGAGAGGTTCTCTGGCAAGGGCGACCGCCTGGAGGAAATCGCCGCCCCGTTGCGCACCATCGCCCACCACTTGGGGGATCCCGACCTCCTTTCCCGCCTGGAGGAAGCCCTCCAGCGGCAGGCGGAAGGACAGGGGGGCATGCCCACGGATGCGGAGATAGTGGAGGTGGCCCTAAAGGAACTGATCCGCCAGGGGTACTACTCCCACGTGGCCCTGGTGCACGTCATCATGGAGGCCAGAAGGCAGGTTGGGGATAGCTGGGGACGCGAACGGACCAACGACATCCCCCGGTGGCAGGATCCCAAATGGGTGGGCCAGATCGTCCGCAACTACGGCTACGCCGAACCCGCATCGCTCCGCCCACGCCTTTGGGAGCGGCAGTACCGGGTGATGAAGCTGGACCCCTCCTTCGTGGAGCGGGTGGTGAAGGAGTTGCTGGACAGCGGAGTCCAGCCAGAACCCCATAGGCAACCCCTGGCCTTCTGCTTGGAAACCGCATGCGAAGAATGCGCCTACCTGAACCTGTGCGACATGAAGCAGGACAAGGAGAAATGGGTACAGAAGTATGGGAAGGCCAAGATGGAGTACCTCAAAAAGCAGAGGGAAGAGGAATTCAGGTCCCTCATCGGCCCCGATCTCGTCTTTTTTTGTGGGTGAGCCAGATGAAGAGCAAAACACGGCCGGAAAAGCCTGACCTCCCAGGCCCTGGGCTTCCCCCAAGAACCTGGGGTCCTGGGGTGCTCAAGACCCCAGGTACAGGAGCCGGGGATAGATAGGAGGGAGTGATGATCCTGGCTATCACGGGCTTCAAGGGGGGAGTAGGCAAGACCACTACCGCTGTCCACCTAGCCAGCTTCCTATCAGCGTGGGCCCCCACCCTCTTGGTGGACGGGGATCCCAACCGCTCCGCCACGGCTGGCACGCCCGGGGAGGCCTTCCCGTGAAGGTGGTGGATGAAAGGGTGGCCAGCCGCTACGCCCGGGAGTACACCCACGTGGTCATCGACACCCAGGCCAGGCCCTCAAAGGAGGACCTGAAGGCGCTGGCGGAGGGGGTAGACCTCCTGATTCTGCCCACCACCCCCGATGCCCTGGCTTTGGAGGCCCTCCTGGCCACCCTGGAAGCCTCAGGGGGTCAGGGGCCAGGTATCGGGTTCTCCTCACCATGGTCCCCCCACGTCCAAGCCGGGACGGGGATGAGGCCAGAAGCCTGCTGGAAAGCCATGGGGTTCCCCTTTTTCGAGGCAGATCCGTCGGGCCGCTGCCTTTCCCAAGGCAGCCCTCCTGGGGGTACCGGTGTACCAGGTGCCGGATCCCCGGGCTCGCCTAGCCTGGGAGGATTACCGAGAGGTGGGGCAGGAGATAATGGAGGTGCCAGGATGAGCAAGTTTGCCAAGCTGGTCCACACCCTCAAGGAGGGAGAGGGCGAGGGTAGGATCCAGGGGAAGAGCCGCCGAGAGGACTACACTGCCTTAAAGGTGTATATCCCCAAGGATCTTCACCGGCAACTGAAGCTCAAGGCGGTGGAGGAGGGAAAGGAGATATCGGAGTTGGTGGAGGAGGCTATCAGAAGGTCCTAAAACAATAGCGCGAGAAAAACCAACTGAGGAAAGCCCTATGCCGAAGGAAGAGAAGTTCTTGAGGGTTCACATACCTTCGTGTGCTACTTGATCTGTCCCCCCAGGGTGTGAAAAAAAGAGGGGGTGCTATGCCACAAGACCGTGAGCACCCCCAGAACGTAGCCTTTGGCTGACCTACCATCTTGACGCAGAGACCCTCATCGTGGCTACCTACATTTGGGTGGATGACGAACTCAAAGCCCTCGTCGCTCAAGGTTTCAAGCTCCCCAAAAAGCAAAAGCACCAAAAGGCCACCCTGGCCGAACTCCTGGCCCTCGCCATCTTCCTCCTCCGCAAGATGTTCCCCTACGGGGAAGCAGCCAGGGCCAGGACCTCGCCAAAGGCTACCTCGCGGCCAAGACTACCCTGAAGGCTTACTTCCCTCCTCCCCACTCTCCCGTTCTACCGGTCCTCC
>BBBN01000083.1 GCA_001311585.1 Thermus sp. JCM 17653 | reverse complement strand
GGGTCTGAGGCTTGTCGCCGAGTATTACAAGGGGAAAACTGTTGAAGAGATGAGCTGGACCTGGGACGACGAAAACAAAGAACATCAAGTAGACTGGAAACTTGTAGCTCAGTATTCCCCAAGAGAGTTTGGCCGGTTCCTCCGCTCACTAAGAGAACGCGCCAAACTCACACAAGGAGACATCGGATACCGGGTAGGGATCAATCAAACCTATGTTTCCATGATTGAAACCGGAAAAAGAGACATAAGGCGCGTTCCCATAAAACGCCTTCTTCAACTTCTTCGAGCCTATGGACTAAAGGACGAGGAAATAGACAACCTGATCAAAGCCTGGAGTCTACACACCGACAAAGAAAAAAACTGAACCTCCCGAAGACGCCACCGAAGTCCGCCCCTACCGCCTCCCCGTGGTGGAGGGAGGAGCTGGCTCCCCCTCCTTCGAAGACGCGAGAGAGTTCATGCTCTTCTGGTTGCCCCCGATGAAGGGCAAAAAGGAGACCTCCCTCTTCGCGGTAAAGATCACCGGGAACTCCATGGAACCCCTCCTCTATGAAGGCGACTACGCATCGTGGACACGGAAACCCCTCCCCTCACCGGGGCTATCGTGGCTGTGGGCATCCCGGGAGACGGCATCGTGGTCAAAAAAACTCGCGGAACGAAACAAGCAACTCTACCTCGAAAGCGTCAACCCCCTCTACGAAGACATCCCTCTCCCCGAAGACGCAAAGATCTGGGGACCCGTGATCAGCGTGGTCCGAAACTTCCACCAAGGTTCCCCTCTAAAAAAACTTAAGGCTCTACCCTGAACACCCCGCTTTTCACCGCATCCGCGATGGATGCGGTACTTTTCCCCGATCACAGCATACTACAAGGGTATAAATCTGTAAAGATGCAGCCAGTTTTCAAAAACGCGGTCGTTTTATTGAAGACACGATGTCTACCGTAGATTCGGTGTCGCCCCCGTGACCTCCTTCCTCTTTCTTCCAGGACGTTCACGATAAAGTCACGGAACACCCTGTAGCAACGGTCCACCGTACCCTGTACCTCGTGTAGACCCCGTGAAGTCAACGCCTACCCTGTAGACACCGGACCACGGCGATCCCTTGAAGGACACGGAATAAACGGAGCCTTCCATGTAGCCAAAGCCCCACCACATTCCGCGCAAACTCCACGGAAACCTCGGAGTCTCCGGTCAACAAAGAGGCTTCCGCCCCCTACCTCCGCCCTGATGAGAGGAGGTAGGAGGCGGCGGAGAAGGCGGGCTAGGTGGTCACCCTCCCCGCCTCCATCTCCCGCACAAACTCCTCCAGAACCTCCCGCCGGATCAGCACCCGCCGCCCCACACGAAACGCCTTCAACACACCCCTGCGGATCCAGTTCCGCACCTGCGTGGACGACACCCCAAGCGCCCACGCCGCCTCCTCCATCCCGTAGACCAGCTTGGCCTCGTCTAGTTTCTCCGACACCTTACACCTCCTTTCACCACAACTATAGTAGAAAACCCCGCCCGCCGTCAAGCCCTTCCGGGTGTCGGTATCATGTCCCTGATGCCGAAGCGGAACCGGAAAGGGGAGGGCTCTGTGCGCTACCGGGAAGACCTGGGGGTCTACGAGGTGCGCCTCACCGTGGGGGGGAAGCGGAAGAGCTTCTACTCCCCCGGTCCCAAGAGCCGGGAAAACGCGCGGAAGGCGGAGCTCCTGCGCCGCAAGCTCGCCCTGGCCTACGGCCTCACCCGGGTCGACCCCGAGGAGCCCCCCGGACTCCTGGAGTGGCTGGAGGCCCACACAGAGGCCGCCCGGGCCGAGGGAAGACGGGAGAACACCCTCAACGAGTACGCCCGCTACACCCGGCTCATAGTGGACCGCATCGGCTCACCCCGCCTGGACCACCTCACCCCAGAGCGCCTGGAAGCCCTCTTCCGCGCCCTCGCCCAGGAAGGGTACAGCCGCTCCACCGTGACCCACGTCCGCAACTTCCTCCACGCCGCCCTGGAACGGGCCGTGCGCTACGGTCGCCTCCACGAAAACCCCGTGGACCGCACCGTCCTCCCCCGCTTCCCCCAGCGGGAAGTGGGCCGCGAGGTCTCCGAGGAAGAGCTCCGGCGCGTCCTCGAGGTCCTCAAGACCCACCGCCTCTACCCCGCCTTCTACCTCCTCGCCGCCTACGGCCTCCGCCGGGGAGAAGTCCTCGGCCTCCTCTGGTCCGACATCGACTTCGAAAAAGACCTCCTCCACATCCGGCGCGCCCTCACCGTCAACACCCGCACCGGAAAACCCATCCTCGGCCCCACGAAGACCTCCGGCTCCAACCGCGTCCTCCCCCTCACCGAAGAGGCCAAGGAAGTCCTCCTCGCCCACCGGGAACGCATGGTCCTGGAAGAGCTGTACCACCCACAGGGCCTCGTCTTCCCTTCCACCACGGGCAACCCCGTTCACCCCAGCAACCTCCGGCGCACCTGGCTCCGCGTCCTCAAGAAGGCCGGAGTACCCCGTGCCCGCCTCCACGACCTCCGAGGCACCTTCATCACCCGCGTCGTCCGGGAGACCAAAAACCCTAAGCTCGCCGCCGCCCTCGCAGGCCACAAAAGCCTCGCCGTGGCCCTCCAACACTACACCCGCGTCTCCGAAGAAGACCTCAAACACACCCTCCGCCACCTCGACCCCCTCAAAGACAAGGGGTAGTCAAGGGGTAGTAAAACGCCATCCCCCGGGGTCTCCCCCGGGGGATTTCCTCGTCCCTGATTGGTGGAGCGGCGGGGATTTGAACCCCGGACCTCCCGCTTGCAAGGCGGGTGCTCTCCCTCTGAGCTACCGCCCCAAGCCTCCGGCAGTATAGCCCAAGAGGGGGGCTTACGCAAAGGACCCTTCCCCTCTATAATCGGAGAGGTGTGCCGCACCAGCCCTCGGGCAGGGGAAGTCCCGTGGGAAAAAGGACGGCGCACGGGAAACGCCAAGCCCAACCTTCCCCGATGGGAGGAATATGCCTGTCAACATCAGCGTGAAGGAGCTACTGGAAGCCGGGGTCCACTTTGGCCACGAGCGCAAGCGTTGGAACCCCAAGTTTGGCCGCTATATCTATGCGGAGCGCAACGGCATCCACATCATCGACCTGCAGAAGACCATGGTGGAGCTGGAGCGCACCTTCCGCTTCCTCGAGGACCTGGCCATGCGCGGGGGTACGGTGCTCTTCGTGGGCACCAAGAAGCAGGCGCAAGACATCGTGCGCATGGAGCAGACCGCGCGGGCATGCCCTATGTGAACCAGCGCTGGTTGGGCGGGATGCTCACCAACTTCAAGACCATCTCCCAGCGGGTACACCGCCTGGAGGAGCTGGAAAACCTCTTCGCCTCCGAGGACATCCACGAGCGCCCCAAGAAGGAGCAGGTGCGCCTGAAGCACGAACTGGAACGCCTGCAGAAGTACCTCTCCGGCTTCCGGCGGCTGAAGCGGCTTCCTGACGCCATTTTCGTGGTGGACCCCACCAAGGAGGCCATCGCCGTGCGGGAGGCCAGGAAGCTCTTCATCCCCGTGGTGGCCCTGGCGGACACCGACTCCGATCCCGACCTAGTGGACTACATCATCCCCGGCAACGACGACGCCATCCGCTCCATCCAGCTCATCCTCTCCCGGGCGGCGGACCTCATCATCGAGGCCCGGGGTGGGGTAGTGGAACCCTCCCCCTCCTACGCCCTGGTGGAGGAGGCCGAGCGGGCCGAGGCCCGCGGGGCTCTGGAGGAGGGCCTGGAAGGCGAGGACGAGGTGGAAGCATGAGCCAGATGGAACTCATCAAGAAGCTTCGCGAGGCCACGGGGGCCGGGATGATGGACGTGAAGAAGGCCCTCGAGGACGCCGGCTGGGACGAGGATAAGGCCGTCCAGCTCCTCCGGGAGCGGGGGGCCATGAAGGCCGCCAAGAAGGCGGAGCGGGAGGCCCGGGAAGGCCTCATCGGCCACTACATCCACCACAACCAGCGGGTGGGGGTGATCCTGGAGCTCAACTGCGAGACCGACTTCGTGGCCAGGAACGAGATCTTCCAGAACCTGGCCAAGGACTTGGCCATGCACATCGCCATGATGAACCCCCGCTACGTCTCCGCCGAGGAGATCCCCGCCGAGGAACTGGAGAGGGAGCGGCAGATCTACATCCAGGCCGCCCTCAACGAGGGGAAGCCCAAAGAGATCGCCGAGAAGATCGCCGAGGGCCGCCTGAAGAAGTACCTGGAGGAGGTGGTCCTTCTGGAGCAGCCCTTCGTCAAAGACGACAAGGTGAAGGTGAAGGAGCTCCTCCAGCAGGCCATCGCCAAGACCGGGGAGAACATCGTGGTGCGGCGCTTCTGCCGCCTGGAAGTGGGAGCGTAGGCCATGGAAGCCGCCGGGGCCCCATCCAAGGGCCCCGGTTTTTCTTAGAACCATGAAGTACAAGCGCGTCCTCCTCAAGCTTTCCGGGGAGTTCCTCACGCAAAACGGCTTCGGCATCGAGCCGGAGGCCACCCGGGCCCTGGCCCAGGAGATCAAGGCCGCCTACGAGACCGGGGTCCAGCTGGCCATCGTCATCGGCGCCGGGAACCTATGGCGGGGGGCCCGGCAGGGGGTGGGGATGGACCGGGCCACCGCCGACTACATCGGGATGCTGGCCACCATCATGAACGCCCTGGCCCTGCAGGATGCCCTGGAAGCCCTCTCCATCCCCACCCGGGTCCAGACCGCCCTCACCATCCCCCAGGTGGCCGAGCCCTACATCCGCCGCCGGGCCCTCCGCCACCTGGAGAAGGAACGCATCGTCATCTTCGGCGGGGGAACGGGGAACCCCTTCTTCTCCACGGACACCGCCGCCGCCCTCCGCGCCCTGGAGGTGGGGGCCGAGGTGGTCCTCATGGCCAAAAACAAGGTGGACGGGGTCTACTCCGACGACCCCCGCAAAAACCCGGAGGCGGTGCGCTTTGACGAGCTCACCTACCTGGAGGTCCTGAACCGCGGCCTCCAGGTCATGGACACCACCGCCATCACCCTCTGCATGGAGGCGGGCGTGCCCATCGTGGTCTTTGACATCTTTAAGCCCGGCGCTGGTGGGTATTATCCAGGGGGAAAAGGTGGGCACCCTGATCCACTCGTAGAAAGGAGGGACCATGACCCTGAAGGAGCTCTATGCGGAAACCCGGAGCCACATGCAAAAGAGCCTCGAGGCCCTGGAGCACAACCTGGCGGGCCTGCGCACCGGGCGGGCCAACCCCGCCCTTCTCCTCCACCTTAAGGTGGAGTACTACGGCACCCACGTCCCCCTAAACCAGATCGCCACCGTCACCGCTCCCGATGCCCGCACCCTGGTGGTCCAGTCCTGGGACCAGAACGCCCTCAAGGCCATCGAAAAGGCCATCCGCGAATCCGACCTGGGCCTGAACCCCAGCAACAAGGGGGACGCCCTCTACATCAACATCCCGCCCCTCACCGAGGAAAGGCGCAAGGAACTGGTCAAGACCGCCCGGCACCTGGCCGAGGAAGGGCGGATCGCCATCCGGAACCTTCGCCGGGAGGCTTTGGAAAAGCTCAAGAAGCTGGCCAAGGAACTCCACCTCTCCGAGGACGACACCAAGCGGGCCGAAGGGGAGATCCAGAAGATCACCGACGAGTTCATCGCCAAGGTGGACGAGATGGTGGAGAAGAAGGAGCAGGAGATCCTCCACTAAGCCCTCCCGGGCCAGGAGAAGGGGCCAAAGGGTGAACGCCATGTCTAAAAGCGCGCCCGGCATGCCCTGTGCCCCCCGAGGAGGCCGGGGGTGAGGGACGACCTTCCCACCCGGGTCCTCTCCGCCCTCATCGGAGCGAGCCTCCTCCTCCTGGTACTTTGGGCGGGGACGCCCCTGATCCTTCCTACCCTTTTCCTCGTCCTCTGGCTGGGAAGCCTGGAGCTCAAGGGCATGCTGGCCCGCCGAGGGGTGGTCCTCCACCTGCCCCTGCTTTACCTAGGGGGCGGGGTTCTCTTCCTCTTCTCCCTCCCCGCCCTCCAGTGGCACTTCCCCCAGGTGCCTTGGCGGGAGGTGGCCCTGGGCCTCTTCCTCATGGCGGCCTTCAGCTACGAGCTCCTCTTTGGGGCCGACCTCACCCGCTTCGCCTTCACCCTCCTGGCCTTCCTTTACCTGCCTGGAACCTGGGGTACGTCCTTCTGCTGCGGGAAATCCCCGATGGGACCCTGGGGCTTTGGACCCTCAGCCTTCCCATCGTGGCCAGCTTCGCCACCGACATCGGGGCCTACTTTGCCGGCCGCTTCTTCGGCCGGAAGAAGCTGGCCCCCGAGATCAGTCCCGGGAAAACCGTGGAGGGGTCTTTGGGCGGCATCGCCTTCAGCTTCCTGGCCCTTCTGGTTTACACGGGGCTGGTGCGGGAGGTGTTTCCTTCGGGCTTTTGGAGCTTTGGCTTTTCAGCCTCCTGCTTTCCCTGGCGGCCCAGCTGGGCGACCTGGCCGAGTCCATGCTCAAGCGCTACTGCGGGGTAAAGGACTCCGGGCACTTCCTCCCGGGGCACGGGGGGCTTCTGGACCGCATAGACAGCCTCCTCTTCACCTTTCCCCTTACCTACTACCTGGTGGTGCTCTTCACATGAAACGGGTCGTGGTCCTTGGTTCCACGGGTTCCATCGGAAGGCAGGCCTTGGAGGTCTGCCGCTGGCGGGGCTTTCGGGTGGTGGGCCTGGCCGCCGGGAAAAACCTGGAGGCCCTCGCCCAGCAGATCGCCCTCTTTAAGCCCCTCTTGGTGGCGGCGGACGAAAGCCTCCACGCCGAGCTGAAGGCCCGCTTCCCCGAGCTAAGGCTGGCCACGGCGGAGGAGGTGGCTGCCCTCG
>BBBN01000082.1 GCA_001311585.1 Thermus sp. JCM 17653 | reverse complement strand
CACGAAGCATGTCTTTGAACCATCCTCCCCATCGTTTCCAGTAAGGCCCAAATCGCACCTCGTAGCTTTTCGCCGCCTCCTCGGGGGTGGGGTCCACCCCGAGCTCCTGGGCCAGGAAGTAGCGGTGGTCCATGACCCAGAGGTAGAGGTCGGCCTCGGTGCGGCCCGGGAAGTCCCTAAGGAGGCCCAGGCGGCGGATGGCCTCCACCGTAGGCTTGTAGAGGTTCTCGTACCAGTCCACCACCGTCTCCTCCCAGGGGATTTCCCGGTTCTCCTCGAGCCCCTTGAAGTACCGCCGCGTGGCGATGTGGTCCAGGAGGAGGTCGTACCGGCCTAAGGCGGTGAAGCGGATCTCCCCCGCCTCGGGGACGAGCTCCCTAAGCCTCGTCTTCTCCAGGAAGTGGGCGTACTCGGCCTTGAGGATGAGGTCTTTCAGCGTGTCCGAGGCCTCCACGGGCACCGGGACCTCGAGGGCGATGACGTAGGCGTCCATGAACTTCTGCCCCGTGCCTTGGCCAGGGCCACCCGGTGGTTCCCGTCCTTGACGAAGTAGGCCTCCCCTACCTGGTAGACCTCTATAGGGGGAAGCTCCACCCCCTCAAGCTGCAGGGCCCGGAGGCGCTTCCAGCGCTCCAGGGTGTGGGGAGTCTTAGGGAGAAAGCGGTGGTCAAAGTCCTCGTAGCGGTCCACCGAGCCCACCACCTTGTCCACCTCAATGGTGCGGAGGCCCAGGTGGTGCTCCCCTTTGGGCCTCAGGGCCAGGACCTGGTGAAGGGGCAGGAGCAGGTTGGGCTCGCCCTTTAAGCGGTGGAGGAGCTCGTGAAGGGCGGCGCGCCGCTCCAGACGCTCTGCCTCGGCTTGGGCCTGCAGGTCGGGCCTCATGGAACCGCTACCACCCCCTCCTTAGGGTAGCCCGCGCTGGTCAGAAGATTGTGAGAGGGTGGACAAGCGCCCCTGGACAACCGGGCGCCAAGGGGTTAGATAGGGCCATGGGTTTGGACCTGCGGACCCGCGTGCAGGCAGAGCTGGAAAGGCTTAAGCGGGAGGGGCTTTATATCCGCCCCAAGGTCCTCGAGGCCCCCCAGGAGCCCGTGACCCGAGTGGAGGGGCGGGAAGTGGTGAACCTCGCCTCCAACAACTACCTGGGCTTCGCCAACCACCCCTACCTCAAGGAGAAGGCCCGCCAGTACCTGGAGAAGTGGGGGGCGGGAAGCGGGGCGGTGCGCACCATCGCCGGCACCTTCACCTACCACCTGGAGCTGGAGGAGGCCCTGGCCCGCTTCAAGGGGACGGAAAGCGCCCTTGTGCTCCAGTCGGGCTTCACCGCCAACCAGGGGGTGCTGGGAGCCCTCCTCCAGGAGGGGGACCTGGTCTTCTCCGACGAGCTGAACCACGCCAGCATTATCGACGGCCTCCGCCTCACCAAGGCCACCCGGCTGGTCTTTCGCCACGCCGACGTGGAGCACCTGGAGGAACTCCTCAAGGCCCACGATACCGACGGCCTCAAGCTCATCGTCACCGACGGGGTCTTTTCCATGGACGGGGATATCGCCCCCCTGGACCGGATCGTCCCCTTGGCCAAGAAGTACGGGGCGGTGGTCTACGTGGACGACGCCCACGGGAGCGGGGTCTTAGGGGAGAAAGGAAAGGGCACGGTCCACCACTATGGCTTCCACCAGGACCCCGACGTGATCCAGGTGGCCACCCTCTCCAAGGCCTGGGCGGTGATCGGGGGCTACGCCGCGGGGGCCCGGGAGCTTAAGGACCTCCTCATCAACAAGGCCAGGCCCTTCCTCTTCTCCACCAGCCACCCCCCGGCGGTGGTGGGGGCGCTTCTGGGAGCGCTGGAGCTTATAGAGAAGGAGCTCGAGCGGGTGGAAAGGCTTTGGGAGAACACCCGCTACTTCAAGCGGGAGCTCGCCCGCCTGGGCTACGACACCCTGGGGAGCCAGACCCCCATCACCCCCGTCCTCTTCGGGGAGGCCCCCTTGGCCTTTGAGGCGAGCCGCCTCCTCCTAGAGGAGGGGGTCTTCGCCGTGGGCATCGGCTTCCCCACCGTGCCCCGGGGCAAGGCGAGGATCCGCAACATCGTCACCGCCGCCCACACGAAGGAGATGTTGGATAGGGCCCTCGAGGCCTACGAGAAGGTGGGGCGGAGGCTCGGTATAATCCGCTAAATGCTCTTCCCTCCTTCCCTCCCCCCACGCCCTCCGGGCGGAGCCTGGGCCGGGTGGAAACCCCCCCCGAGGTGGTGCGCTTCATGGTGGGGCTAGCCGAGGCCCCTAAAGGGGGAAGGGTCCTGGAGCCCGCCTGCGCCCACGGGCCTTTCCTCCGGGCCTTCCGGGAGGCCCACGGGACGGGCTACCGCTTCGTGGGGGTGGAGATCGACCAAACGCCTTGGACCTTCCCCCTTGGGCGGAAGGGGTGGTGGCGGACTTCCTTCTTTGGGAGCCGGGGGAGGCCTTTGACCTGATCCTGGGCAACCCCCCTACGGGGCCTTAGGGGCGGGGGCGAGGCTTCCTCTCCCCCTCCGCCGGGCCTATCGGGCGCGGTGCGCCACCTGGCGGGGGCGGTACAACCTGTACGGGGCCTTCCTGGAGAAGGGGGTGCGCCTCCTCCGCGACAAGGGGCTGCTCGTCTACGTGGTGCCAGCGAGCTGGATGGTCCTGGAGGAGTTCGCTCCCCTCCGGGCCTTCCTGGCCCGGGAAGGGAGCCTCGAGGTCCACTACCTGGGCCGGGCCTTCCCCGGCCTCAAGGTCCGGGCCACCGTCCTCCGCTTCCGCAAAGGGAAAAGGGGTCTCCGGCTCTACGAGGAGGGCCGCCTTCTCCTGGAGGACGCCTTCTGGCGGGGGGAGATGGTGCGTTTCCCCGACCCCCTTGCCCTGGGGCTGGAACGGGAGGGGGTCCCCTTGGGCCAGCTCTTCCACCTCCGCTTCGCCGCCCGAAGCCCTGAGGTCCGGTCCCACCCCCTGACGCAAAAGGCGCCCGGGCCCGGCCTGGTCCCCGTCCTCACCGGGCGCAACCTCCTCCCGGGGCGCATCGACTACGAAACCCCCTACTCCGGCCTCTACTTTCCCCAGGCCGAGGTCCACCGGCTGAAGCGCTTCTACGCCTTTCCCCGCCTGGTGGTGGGGCACACCCGGCACTACCGGGTGGTGGCGGCCTGGGACGGGCGGGCCTACCCCTGGCGGGAGGAGTTCCACCTCCTGCCCAAGGAGGGGGTGCGGGTGGACTGGGAGGGGGTGGTGGCCTACCTCAACGGCCCCATGGCCCAGGCCTACTACCGGGGGCTTTACCGGGAGGTGGTTCCCCACCTCACCCGGGCCATGCTGGAGCGGTTTCCCCTGCCCAAGGACCTCGTCCTCACCGCCCCGTGAAGTAAACCCGGAGGACGAGCCCCACGCAGAAGAGGAGCCCCAGGGCCACGTAGATCTCGGGGCGCCTGGGCGGGTCCTTGAGGCCCCGGTAGAACCACGCCCCGGGCTCCAAGCCCCCCAGGTAGTGGAGCCCGGCGGCGAGGAGGAGGCCGTAGAGGAGGTGGAGACCGTCCTTGGGCCTGAGGCCCTGGAGGAGGAGGAGAAAGCCCAAAAGGACCTGGAGGATGGCCACCCAGGCCGCCCCCCGGAGGAGGGCGTAGAAACGGGAGGGCAGGGGGCGGAGGAAGCCCCAAAGGCCCCCGAGGGCCAAGGCGGGCACCGCCGCGAGGAGCAGGGCCCCCAAAAGGGCGTGGAGGAGGATCAGGACCGCCATAGAAGGCAGGATACCGGGCAAAGGCCGGGCGGGAAAGCGGGGCTAAGTACCCCGCCGCGGCGAAAGCCGCGGCGGGGGCCCCAAAAGGGCTTTCTCCCGGCCCTGTTTCGGGTGTCCCCTGTTGCGAAAACAACGTGCGGACACTTAGCTTGATATCCGTCCATTCAACCCTTTGGCGCAAAGGGCCACGAGCTCCCTTCCTCATGGCGAAAACCTCCCCCTCAACTTGTGGTATACTGGGGGGGTGAGCTACGACGCTTCCGCCATTAAGGTGCTCAAGGGCCTGGAAGGGGTGCGCCACCGCCCGGCCATGTACATCGGGGGCACGGGGGTGGAGGGCTACCACCACCTCTTCAAGGAGATCCTGGACAACGCCGTGGACGAGGCCCTGGCGGGCTACGCCACGGAGATCGTCACCGCCCTAAACCCGGACGGCTCCCTCACCGTGGAGGACAACGGCCGGGGCATCCCCGTGGACCTCATGCCCGAGGAGGGTAAGCCCGCGGTGGAGGTCATCTACACCACCCTGCACTCGGGGGGCAAGTTTGAAAGCGGGGCCTACAAGGTCTCGGGGGGGCTCCACGGGGTGGGGGCCAGCGTGGTGAACGCCCTCTCCGAGTGGACGGTGGTGGAGGTCTTCCGGGAAGGGAAGCACTACCGGATCGCCTTCAGCCGGGGCGAGGTCACCGCGCCCCTCCAGGTGGTGGGCCAAGCCCCCAAGGGGAAGACCGGCACCCGGGTCACCTTCAAGCCCGACCCGGAGATCTTCGGGAACCTCGCCTTTGACCCCAGCAAGATCCGGGCCCGCCTGAAGGAGGTGAGCTTCCTGGTGGCGGGCCTCAAACTGGTCTTCAGGGACCTGGTCCACGGCAAGGAGGAGGTCTTCCTGGACAAGGGGGGCGTGGCCTCCTTCGCCAAGGCCCTGGCGGAAGGGGAAGAACCCCTCTACGAGAAGCCCTTCCTCATCCGCGGGCAGGAGGGCGAGGTGGAGGTGGAGGTGGGCTTCCTCCACACCAAGGGGTACACCGCCGAGATCCTCACCTACGCCAACATGATCCCCACCCGGGATGGGGGCACCCACCTCACCGCCTTCAAGGCCGCCTACAGCCGCGCCCTGAACCAGTACGCCAAGAAAGCCGGGCTCAACAAGGAAAAGGGCCCCCAGCCCACGGGGGATGACCTTCTGGAGGGCTTTACGCCGTGGTCTCGGTGAAGCTGCCGCAACCCCAGTTTGAGGGGCAGACCAAGGGGAAGCTCCTAAACCCCGAGGCCGGGACCGCCGTGGGCCAGGTGGTTTACGAGAAGCTTCTAGAGATCCTCGAGGAAAACCCCCGCATCGCCAAGACCATCTACGAGAAGGCCCTGAGGGCCGCCCAGGCCCGGGAGGCGGCGAGGAAAGCGAGGGAGCTCGTCCGCAGGCAGAACCCCCTGGAGTCCGACGACCTCCCCGGGAAGCTCGCCGACTGCCAGACGGAAAACCCCGAGGAAGCGGAGCTTTTCATCGTGGAGGGGGACTCGGCGGGGGGAAGCGCCAAGCAGGGCCGGGACCGTCGCTTCCAGGCCATCCTGCCCTTGAGGGGCAAGATCCTGAACGTGGAAAAGGCGGGGCTTTCCAAGGCCCTGAAAAACGCCGAGGTGCGGGCCATGGTGGCGGCCATCGGGGCCGGGATCGGCGGGGACGGAGAGGCCCACTTTGACCTCGAGGGCCTCCGCTACCACAAGATCATCATCATGACCGACGCGACGTGGACGGAAGCCACATCCGCACCCTCCTCCTCACCTTCTTCTACCGCTACATGCGCCCCCTTATTGAGCGGGGCCACGTCTACATCGCCCAGCCCCCCCTCTACCGCCTCCAGGTGGGGAAGAAGGTGGAGTACCTCTACTCCGAGGAGGAACTCCAGGCGCGGCTCAAGGAGCTGGAGGGCAAGGGCTACGAGGTCCAGCGCTTCAAGGGCCTGGGGGAGATGAACCCGGAGCAGCTTTGGGAGACCACCATGAACCCGGAGAAGCGGGTCCTCAAGCGGGTGGAGCTCCAGGACGCCCTCGAGGCCAGCGAGCTCTTTGAGCGGCTCATGGGCCAGGAAGTGGCCCCGAGGCGCGAGTTCATCGAGGAGCACGCCCGCTACGCCGAGCTGGACATCTAAGCTCCCCACCCTGGCCCCCCGAAGATGAAGCCCGGCTGGCTGGACGAGGCGGTGGCCCTGCTCCTAAGGCGGGGCCGCCTCCTCCTTAAGGCCTACCCTGGGGCGGGCAAGAGCACCCTCTTCCCCTTAAGGCTCCTTTCCGCCCTCCCCGGAAAGGTCCTCCTCTTTGAACCCAGGCGGGTGGCGGCCCGGGCGGTGGCGGCGAGGCTCGCCGAAAACCTGGGGGAGCCTCTGGGAAAGACCGTGGGCTACCGGGTGCGCCTGGAGGGGGAGGAGGGGCCAAAGACCCGGCTTCTCGTGATGACCGAGGGCCTCCTTGCGAGGCGCCTCCTGGAAGACCCCACCCTGGAGGGGATCTCCGCCGTCCTCCTGGACGAGGCCCACGAGCGCCACCTGGAGGGGGACCTGGCCCTGGCCCTCCTCCTACGCCTCCAGGAAACCCTCCGGCCCGACCTCAAGATCGCCCTCCTCACCGCCACCCCCGACCCGGACCTGGAAGGGGCCCTGGGCGGGGCCGTGTTGGAAGTGGAGGGAGAAGGCCACCCGGTAGAGGTCTTCCACCTGAAAAGGCCCCCGGAGGCCCCTTGGAGCCCCTCGCCGCCCACTACGCCCGAAGCGCCTTCTTGGAGGGAGAAGGGGACGTTCTGGTCTTCCTCCCGGGGAGGGGGGAGATAGAGCGCACCCGGAGGCTTCTCCAGGACCTTCCCGCCTTCCCCCTCCACGGAGGGCTTCCCCTGAGGGAGCAGGCCGCCCTCCTCAGGCCCGGCCCCCGGAAGATCGTTCTGGCCACCGACGTGGCCGAAACCAGCCTCACCCTGCCCCAGGTGCGCGCCGTGGTGGACTCGGGCCTTGCCAGAAAGCCCCGCTTTGACGCCAGGACGGGCCTCACCCGGCTGGCCCTGGTGCGGATCCCGGAGGAGTCCGCCAAGCAGCGGG
>BBBN01000081.1 GCA_001311585.1 Thermus sp. JCM 17653 | reverse complement strand
GCCGCTTCTGCACCGGGACGCCTGGGCGGGCAACCTGCTGGTAAAGGCCCCGGGGGAGGAAGGCCCGGAGGTGTTGCTGGTGGACTGGGTGCGCTCGGGAGGCGACGACCCCGCCAGGGACCTGGCCCTCCTGAAGACGGGAAGCCTGGACCTTTTGGGAGAGGAAGCCGCCCGGGAAAGCCTTTTCCGCATGGCTCGCCTCTACCCCAAGGAGGTCCGGGAACGCCTCGCCTTCTACGTGCCCCTCACCTACCTCCACGACCTTCACTGGTTCCGGACCAAGCATCCGGCGGGCTTCCTCGAGGCCCTCAAGGAAAAGCTCCCCAGGGCCTAAGTTTCTTCCGGGACTGCCTTCCCCTCCGGGGAAGGGGGTGTTAGGCACCCCACCGCGGCTTTCGCCGCGGTGGGGGCCCCCAAAGAGCCTTCTTCCAGCCCTATTTCGGGCACTTCATGTTGCGGAACCAAGGTGCGGCACTTAGGTTGCGCAACCCCGCGCGGGGCTTAGGCTCATGGGGATGAGGATCACCCTGGTGGACCACCCCCTGGTCCAGCACAAGCTGGCCCACCTCCGGGACAAAAGCACGGGCCCCAAGGACTTCCGGGAACTGGCCGAGGAGGTCTCCCTCCTCATGGCCTACGAGGCCATGCGGGACCTCGAGCTCACCGAGGCTGGGTGGAAACCCCTGTGGCCCCGGCCAAGGTCCAGGTGCTCTCGGGGAAAAAGCTGGCCCTGGTGGCCATCCTCCGGGCGGGGCTCGTCATGGTGGAGGGCATCTTGAAGCTCGTACCCCACGCCCGGGTGGGGCACATCGGCCTCTACCGGGACCCCGAGTCCTTGAACCCCGTGCAGTACTACGCCAAACTCCCCCCGGATATCGCCGAGAGGAGGGTCTTCCTCCTGGACCCCATGCTGGCCACGGGGGGAAGCGCTAGCCACGCCCTCGCCCTCCTCAAGGAAAGGGGGGCCACGGGCATCAAGCTCATGTGCATCATCGCCGCCCCAGAAGGCCTAGAGCGCATCGCCCAGGACCACCCCGACACCGAGGTGGTGGTGGCGGCCATCGACCGGCACCTCAACGACCACGGCTACATCGTCCCCGGGCTTGGCGACGCCGGGGACCGGATCTACGGGACCAAATGAGCGAGCTTCTAAGACGCCTTGGCATCGCCGACCCCACGGGGCCGGGATGGCTCACCGTGGCCTTCGTCTTCCTCCTGGCCCTCTTCTTCACCTGGCGCTTCCTGCCCCAGGTGCGCCGCTTCGCCCTGAGGGTGGGCTGGGCCGACCTGCCCAACGAAAGGCGCCTCAACCGGGAACCCCTCCCCAACGCCGGGGGGCTCGCCGTCTACGCCGGGGTGGTCCTCGCCCTGGTGGTGGCGGCCTTCCTCCGGCCCATCCTGGTGGAACAGGTGCTCATCCAGGTCCTCGCCATCCTCCTGGGAGGAGCCTGGCTGGTCATGGTGGGCTTCATCGACGACCAGTTCGGCCTTCCGCCCCTCTTCCGCCTCTTCGTCCAGACCTTGGCCGCCCTCCTCCTCATGGCGGTGGGGGTGCGCTTCGAGGCCGCCTTCGGCACGCCCCTGGACCCCGCCTTGGGCCTTTTCCTCACCTGGCTTTGGGTGGTGGGGATCACCAACGCCCTCAACCTCATGGACGGCCTGGACGGCCTCGCCGGGGGCATCGCTTCATCAGCGCCATGAGCCTCCTCTTCGTCTCCGCCCAGTTCCCCTACTGGGCGGCGGGAACGCTGGTGCTCTCGGCGGTGGCCGGGGCCGCTTTGGGGTTTTTGCGGCACAACCTGCACCCAAGCCGCATCATCCTGGGAGACGCGGGGGCCTACTTCCTGGGCTACACCCTGGCCGCCACCGCCCTCCTCGGCAACCTCAAGCTCACCACCTTTTTGGGCCTCCTTCCCCCAGCCCTTTTTCTTCTCCTACCCATTCTGGACACCACCCAGGTGGTCCTGAGGCGGCTTCTTCGGGGACAGAACCCCCTTTCCACCCCGGGGAAGGACCACATCCACCACCGCCTCCTGGCCCGGGGGCTTTCCCAAAGGCGGGCCGCCTTCCTCCTTTGGGGGGTGGCCCTCCTCTTCAACCTCGTGGCCATGGCCTACCTGGGGATGCCCTGGGAGGCCATCCTGGCGAGCCTCCTCGCCACCTTCCTGGGCCTTTCCTGGGTAACGTACCGCAGGCTTAGAGCCTTCTGGAGGGGGGAATGAAGCGCGTGGTCCTCGCCTTCGGCACGAGACCCGAGGCCACCAAGATGGCCCCTGTTTACCTGGCCTGAAGGCCATGCCCTACCTCAGGCCCCTGGTCCTCCTCACGGGACAGCACCGGGAACAGCTCCGCCAGGCCCTGAGCCTCTTCGGCATCCAGGAGGACCGGAACCTGGACGTGATGCAGGAGCGCCAGGCCCTGCCCGACCTCGCGGCCCGCATCCTCCCCCAGGCGGCGAGGGCCCTCAAGGAGATGGGGGCGGACTACGTCCTGGTCCACGGGGACACCCTCACCACCTTCGCCGTGGCCTGGGCGGCCTTCCTGGAAGGGATTCCCGTGGGCCACGTGGAAGCGGGCCTGAGAAGCCACAACCTCAAGGAACCCTTCCCCGAGGAGGCCAACCGCCGCCTCACCGACGTCCTCACCGACCTGGACTTCGCCCCCACGCCCCTGGCCAAGGAAAACCTCCTCCGCGAGGGAAAGCGGGAAGAGGGGATCCTGGTCACGGGGCAGACCGGAGTGGACGCCGTGCTCCTGGCCGCCAAGCTCGGGCGGCTTCCCGAAGGGCTTCCCGAAGGGCCCTACGTGACCGTGACCATGCACCGCCGGGAGAACTGGCCCATCCTTCAGGACCTCGCCAGGGCCTCAAGCGGGTGGCCGAGGCCTTCCCCCACCTCACCTTCGTCTACCCGGTGCACCTGAACCCCGTGGTGCGGGAAGCGGTCTTCCCGGTGCTCAAGGGGGTGCGAAACTTCGTGCTCCTAGACCCCCTGGAGTACGGCCCCATGGCCGCCCTCATGCGGGAAAGCCTCCTCCTCGTCACCGACTCCGGGGGCCTCCAGGAGGAAGGGGCCGCCTTAGGGGTGCCCGTGGTGGTCCTGAGGAACGTCACGGAGAGGCCCGAAGGCTTAAGGCCGGGATCCTCAGGCTTGCGGGCACCGACCCCGAAAGGGTCTTCCGGGTGGTGAGGGAGCTTTTGGAAAACCCGGAGGAGCTTTCCCGCATGCGCCAGGCCAAGAACCTACGGGGACGGGAAAGCGGGGCTTAGGGTGGCGAGAGGAGTGGCCTGGCGGCTTGGCCTGGGGCCTAGGCCCGAGGACTGGACCCCCTAGGCCAGGGGCGGAGCTGGTAGAGGCCCACCAGGAGAACCATCCCCCCCAGGGCCAAGGCGGCCAGCCGCCCCCCCAAAAGCTCAAAGAGAAGCCCCGTGAGGTAAGCCCCTAAAGGCCCCGTGCCCAGCATCACCAGGCTGTAGACCGCCATCACCCGGCCCCTCAGGCGGTCGGGAACGGAAAGCTGTACCAAGGTGTTGGCGTTGATGAGAACGGAGATCATGCCAAACCCCCCTAAGGCCAAGAAAAGGGGCACCGAGGACCGATGGGCCCAGAAGAGGCCCAGGTGGGCCAAGGCCAGGGCGAAGGCGCCCAGGAGGAGACGCCCGGGCCTTGGCCTCCCCGTGAAGGCCATGATCAAGGCCGCCCCCAAAGCCCCAAGCCCCACGCTGGAAACCAAAAAACCGTAGCCGGTGGCGGAAAGGGAGAGCACCAGCCGGGCGTAGGCGGGGACCAGGGTCTGGAAGTTCATGCCGAAAAGGCTGGCGAAGAGGACCAGCCCCACCACCCGGCGCACCAGGGGGTGCTCCAGCACGAAGCGCACCCCCTCCAGGGCCTCCCGCCACCAGCGGCCCTCCCCTCCCTCGCCCACGGGCCCCGGGGGTAGGCGGAGGAGGACGAGGAGGAGGGGCAAAAAGGAGAGGGCGTTGGCCAGATAGGCCACCCCTACCCCGTAGAGGGCGATCAAGACCCCCGCCAAGGCCGGTCCCAGGAGCGGCTCAGGTTGAAACCGAAGGAGTTCAAGGCGATGGCTCCCGGGTAGCGCTCCCGGCCCGCCAGCTCCACGGTGAAGCTCTGGCGGACGGGCTGGTCCATGGCGTTCAAGGCCCCGTAGAAAAAGGCGAAGAGGAGGACGTGCCCGTAACGCACCCACCCGGTGAGAATCAGGAGGCCATGAGGAGGGCCAGGACCATCATCCCCCTGGGTGAGGAGGAGGAGGTTCCGCTTGGGGTAGCGGTCCGCCAGGACCCCGGCGGGCAGGGAGAAGAGGAGGGAGGGCAGAAACTGCAGGGCCACCACCAAGCCCAGCCGCTCGGCGCTTCCCGTGAGGAGGAGGACCAGCCACCCCTGGGCCGCCGCCTGCATCCAGGTGCCCATCTGGGAAACGAAAAGGGCTATCCAGTAGGTCCGGTAGCGGGCGTCTTGGAGAAGGGCCAGGGCCAGCACCCCCCTATCCTACGACTGACCGACCAGTCATAACCGGGAAGCCCCGCGTCGGCCTATACTGAGGCATGCTCCAGCGCGGGCTTTTCCTCTTCCGCCTCCTGGGCATCCCCCTCTACCTGGACCTCTCCTTTCTGGTGGTCCTCCCCCTCCTGGCCCTGCTCATCGCCGGGAACCTGCCCTTGTACCTGAGGCTCTTCGGGCTCCCCCAGGAAGAGGGCCTCCTCCGGGGGCCCTGGCCTTTCCTCCTCGGCCTTCTGGCCGCCACGGGGCTCTTCCTCTCCGTTCTCCTCCACGAGCTCGGCCACGCCCTCGCGGCAAGGCGCTACGGCATCGCCACCCGGCGCATCACCCTGTGGCTTCTGGGCGGGGTGGCGCAGCTGGAACGGATCCCGCGAGAACCCCTAAGGGAGCTTTGGGTGGCGGTGGCGGGGCCTTTGGTAAGCTTCGCCCTGGCCCTCCTCTTCTGGCTCCTGCGCCAGGGGGAGGGGGTCTTAGGGTTCCTCACCCACTACCTGGCCCTGGTGAACCTCACCCTGGGCCTTTTCAACCTCCTCCCCGCCCTGCCCCTGGACGGGGGCCGGGTCTTCCGTGCCCTCCTCGCCCTCAGGAAGCCCTACCTCCAGGCCACGAGGCAGGCCTTGGCCCTGAGCCAGGCGGTGGCCCTGGCCCTGGGGCTTTTTGGGCTTACGGTCTTCAACCCTTTTCTGGTCCTCATGGCCTTCTTCGTGTACATGGCCTCGAGGGCCGACGCCGAGGCCACCCTCCTGGCCCAGGCCCTGGAGGGCCTGAAGGTGAAGGACCTGATGACCCAAAACCCCATCGTCCTTCCCCCCGACCTTCCCGTGGGCGAGCTCCTCAGGCTTTCCCTCCTCCATAAGGTTTCGGGCTTCCCGGTGGTGGCGGAAGGCCAGGTCTTGGGCGCGGTGGGGCTGGAGCACCTCGAGGGGGCCGACCCAGAAGCCCCCATAGAACGCTACCTCCAGCCCCCCCTCCTCCTCTCCCCCGAGGACACGGCCTTAAGCGCCCTGGAACGCATGGCCGAGCGGGGCTACGCCCGGGCCTGGTGCTGGAGGAGGGAAGGCTTGTCGGGGTCCTCAGCAAGACCGATCTCCTGCGGGCCTTCCAGGCAAGGGTTCTGGGCCTTTCCTCCCTTGACAGAACCCCGGGACCAAGGTAGGGTATGGGCGCAAAAGTATGCGGGAGGTGAACATGAAGCGAAGCCTTATCCTCGTGGCCCTGTCCCTTGCGGCCTTTGGGCTGGCCCAGAAGCCCAAGGTGGTCCTCGGCACCGGAAGCACCGGGGGGGTATTCTTCTACTACGGCACCGCCCTGGCGGACATCCTCAACAAGGCGGGGGCTGCGGAGGCCCAGCCCGTGCAGACCGGGGGCTCCTACGACAACCTGCAGCTCCTCCGCGACCGCACCAACCCCCAGGCCAACACCTTCTACTGCGCCCTCACCACCACGGACTCCGCCTACGTGGCCTTTACGGGAGAGGACCCCCGCTTCAAAGAACGCCCGGCCAAGAACCAGCGGGTGCTCTTCTACATGTACCCCTCCTTCATCCACCTGGTGACCTCGGAGAAGACGGGCATCAAGCTGGTGCAGGATCTGAAGGGCAAGCGGGTCTCCACGGGCCAACCCGGCTCCAGCACGGAGAACCTGGCCCTCCTCGTCCTCCAGGGGGCCGGGGTGAAGCCCGAGTCCTTCGCCAAGCGGGAGCGCCTCCCCGTGGCCGAGGCGGCCAAGGCCCTGGCCGAGGGCACCTTGGACGCCTTCTTCTGGGTGGGAGGGTTGCCCACCAGCTCCATCGTGGAACTCTCCCAGACCCTATCCCGGAAGGGGGACCGGATCCACCTGGTGCCCATAGACCCCAAGAGCACCACGGCCCAGGTGGTCCTGAAGCGCTTCCCCGGCCTGGTGGACACCTACAAGGTGCCCAAGAGCGTCTACAACACCCGCACCGACGTGCCCGGCCTGGCCACGGGCAACATCGTGGTCTGCCCCGACACCCTGCCCGCCGAGGCCGCCTACGCCATGGTGAAGGCCGTCTTTGAGAACTTGGACACCCTGCGCACCGCGGTGGCCGCCGCCAAGGACACCAGCCTCGAGGCCACCGCCAGGCTCTACGGCAAGCTCCCCATCCCCTTCCACCCCGGGGCGGAACGCTACCTGAAGGAGAAGGGCCTCATCAAGTAAGGGGACCCGAAGGCACGCCCGGGGTCAGGAAGCCGCCCAGGCCCCGGGCCTTTTTGGGGTAGCCCATGGAGCTAGAAGCCAAAGCCCCCCCTCCCCACCCTCATCGGAAGGTTCACCCAGGCGGTCCTCGTCCTGGGAG
>BBBN01000080.1 GCA_001311585.1 Thermus sp. JCM 17653 | reverse complement strand
CCCCCGCCTAACCACCCCCCTGGACAAAGGGCCTTACCCTGGGAAAAGCGTCCAGGAGCTTCTGAGGGACCCACCCCCAGACCTCGTCCGGGCCTTCTACCTGGCGGTTCTGGAAACCCCTGAGCTCCTCGCGGAGAACGACGTGGTGAACGCTTCGTAGAGTGGCTCCTCGGCCCGTAACGGGGTAACGCCTCCGTAACGCCCCCAAGCGCTTACACTAACCTTGGTCTCATTAGACCGGATGGGAGGCGGATTCGCATGGGTATTTCTCGGTATTGGCATTGGAGCGCGTGGATTTTGGTGGCGGTGCTGGGAGCTTGTTCCAGCCCCCAGGGCGTTAAACCCAACATGGTGGTCCCAGGCCCCCGGGACGACGCCGGGGGCGACCCGGCCCAGGCCTGTGGAGAGGTGGCCAAGGCCCCTATGGTTCCTACGGAGGCCTGATGGTCTGGAACACCGCCGACACCCTCTTCGTGCGGCTTTCCGGCAACTCCCCCTATCAGCTCACGGAAAGCCACGCCTACGCAGGCACCACCGCCCCGGGAGGCTTCTGGACCTTCCCTGCTCAAGCGGTGCACGACCCTTACGTGGACAGCTTTACCTACGCCTTTTCCCTGACCGACCTAGGCACCAACCCTGGGGACACCCTGCAGGTGGCCGGCCACGCCTTTCTCTTAACCCCCAGCTACAGCTTCGCCGAGGTCCAGGGCCAGCTGGAGTACAAGGTGCAGCCCTGCAAGAACGCCCCACCCCCGCCCGGGAAGGACATCGTGGTCTTCAACGACATCAACCCCTTTGACAACACCGGCATGAGCAACCCCAACAACCAGCTCATGGCCCGCAACCTGGTGAGCTACGCCACCTCGGGCCCCAGGGGCGCGGGCACCAAGGTGCTCTTTGACCGGGGACGCAACTCCATCTGCGGCGGGACCGGGGAGTGTAGCGACAGCAGCCTGAGCACCTTCCGGGGAACGATCCAGGGGGAGGGCTTCACCATCGAGGAGCTGAACTCCACCCAGGTTCCATCACCGCCTTAGCCCCTGAGGTCAAGGTGGTCTTCCTCTGGAACCCGCGCCAGACCTTCACCAACGCCGAAATCAACGTCTTTAAGCAGTTCGCCGATGAAGGGGGGCGCGTGGTCTTTGTGGGCGAGTGGCAGGCTACTACGACGCCATCACCTTGGAAAACGACTTCCTGGGCAAGATGGGAGCGGTGATGACCAACACCGGCCAGGCGGTGGACTGCGGCTACAACACGCTGCCTCAGGCCTCCCTGCGGCCCCATCAGATCACCCAGGGCATGACCAACGTGACCATCGCCTGCTCCTCGGTGCTGGTGCCCGGGCCCAACGACTATCCTCTCTACTACGACTCCACCAACAGCAAGGTCCTCTCGGCGGTGGCCACCATAGACACCACCCCCCTGCCTCTCAACTACACAGGGCCCCAGCGGGTGGTCGTCGCCCCTCAGAGCCTGGTCCCCCTCCCTGAACCCCCGCTCTTCCACGGGCTACTAGGGAAGAAGCCTAGGCCTCCCGCCCCAGGGCGGGAGGCCTTCTGGTGGAGCCGACGGGACTCGAACCCGTGACCTCCTGAGTGCGATTCAGGCGCGCTCCCAGCTGCGCCACGGCCCCACGCGCCCCTTAGGGTAGCAAGGGGCCCGGGCCTTGTCTAGTCCCCTTCCTTAAGGCGCACCTCCACCCGACCCTTCTTGTCCTTGACCGAGAGGGTGGCCTTGGCCTTGCCCTTGCGGTACTCCGCCTTCCACTCGTTCTTTTTCACCTCGTACTTCACCCGCACCCAGCCCCGGCGGCGGAGGTCCTCGTCATGGTAGCGGAAGATGGCTTCCGGCCGGGAGTAGCTGTAGACCACCACGATCCCCTGGGGCTCGGCCACCCGCTCCACCACCACCGCCTGGGGGAAAAGGTCAAAGGCCAAGGTGGCGGTGAGGCGAACCTCGAGGGCCCAGGCCAGGGCCAAAAAGGGCAGCAACCAGAGCCAGCGCTTCATGTTCCCAGTTTCCCTTCCTTGGGGGGCTTTAGGGTGAGAAAAGGCTAAAGTAAACTTGGACCTATGGACGAAGTCTGGCGCAAGCTAGCCGAACCCTTCCCCAAAGGGGAGGTGCAGTGGCGCATAGAGGCCCTTTCCCGGGACAAACGGCGCGCCCTCGTGGTCCCCTACGTGGACGCCCGCACCGTACTGGACCGGCTGGACAAGGTGGTGGGCCCCGAGGGCTGGCACGACGCCTACGAGGTGCTGGCCGACGCGGAAAGGACGGTGAAGGACGAGCGGGGAGAGCGCCGCGAGCGGGTGGTGGAGGTGAAGTGCCGCCTCACCGTCCTCGAGGTCACCAAGGAGGACGTGGGGGAAGGGGACTCCCTGAAGGCCGCCTTCTCCGACGCCCTCAAGCGGGCGGCGGTGAAGTTCGGCGTGGGGCGGTACCTCTACCGCCTGGAGAAGCAGTGGGTGGACTACGACCCCGAGAAGGGCCGCTTCACCCCCCCAAGCCTCCCCGAAGACGAGGGGGAGGGCCTCCCCGAAACCGCCCCGGAAGAGGAAAAGCCCGAGGCCTACCGCCTCATCGATCAGCTTTTGGAAAGGCTGAAGGAAAAGGGCCTGGGGAAAGAGGCGGCCCGGATCATCACCAAGTACGGCGGCTACGGCAAGACCCCCGAGGAAACCCGGAGCCTTTACGGGGAGCTTCGGAAGCTCCTCAAGGGATGAGGGTCATCGCGGTTGGGGACCTCCACGGCAACTTCCCCGCCCTTTGGCGCCTCCTCAAGGCCGAGGGGCTGGCCGACGCCCACCTCCGCCCCACGGCGGCCCTGCGGACGGGGGAGGTGCGCCTGGTCCTCCTGGGCGACCTGGTCCACCCCAAGACCCTCCGGGACTACGAGCGCCTCACCGGGCTTTCCCCCTACGACCCCGAAGACCCCACCCACCTCCGCCTGGCCGCCGGGGCCCAGATCCGCGAGCTATTCCGCCTGAAAGGGTTCCAGGAGGAAGCGGAAGGCCACGTGACCATTCTCCTGGGCAACCACGACGAGGCTGCGCTAAAAGGAGACCCCATCCTGCAACCGCCACCTCCAGCACCTGGAGTTCCACCCCGAGCGGGGGGGCAAGCCCCTGCCCGAGGGCTGAAGCGCTGGATGGCCTCCTTCCCCCGGGAACTGGTGCTAGAAGGGGTGCACTTCGCCACGTGGCCCCGTGCCTTGGCTCCAGGAGTACGACGATCTCTTCTACGCTCAGAGCGAGCCCAAGACCTGGTGGTTCCGCACCCCCGACTACGTGGAGCGCATGGCTACCGCTTTGGGGTCTACGGGCACGTGCCATGAAGGAGGGCGTGCTCCTCAAGGAGCGGTTCGCCCTGATCGACGCCCTGGACCTGGGAGAATACCTGGAACTCTTCCCAGAAGAAGAGCCCCTCGTCCCCCGGGTGAAGCGCCTTTATGACTAACCCCCTCACCTCCCCCAAGGCGGTGCGGGAACTCCTGGCCCGCCACGGCCTCTTTGCCGACAAGCGCTTCGGCCAGAACTTCCTGGTCTCGGAGGCCCACCTCCGCCGCATCGTGGAGGCGGCCCGGCCCCTCGCTGGCCCGGTCTTCGAAGTGGGGCCGGGCCTGGGCGTCCTCACCCGGGCCCTGGCCCAGGCCGGGGCGGAGGTCACGGCCATAGAAAAGGACCTGCGCCTGAAGCCCCTTCTGGAGGAGACCCTGGCGGGCCTCCCCGTGCGCCTCGTCTTCCAGGACGCCCTCTTCTACCCTTGGGAGGAGGTGCCGGAGGGAAGCCTCCTGGTGGCCAACCTGCCCTACCGCATCGCCACCCCCCTGGTCACCAGGCTCCTCAAGACCGGGCGCTTCGCCCGCCTGGTCTTCCTGGTGCAGAAGGAGGTGGCCGAGCGCATGACCGCCAGGCCCAAGACCCCGGCCTACGGCCTCCTCTCCCTCCGGGTGGCCCACCACGCCCAGGCGGAGAGGCTTTTCGACCTTCCCCCGGGGGCCTTCTTCCCCCCGCCCAAGGTGTGGAGCAGCCTGGTGCGCCTCACCCCTAGGGGGGTTCCCGACGACCCCAACCTTTTCGCCCTCATAGAGGCCGCCTTCTCCAAGCGGCGCAAGACCCTCTTAAACGCCCTCACCGCCGCGGGCTACCCCAGGGAAAGGGTGGCGGAGGCCCTGGCGGCCCTGGACCTTCCCCAGGAGGTGCGGGCCGAGGAGCTGGACCTCGAGGGCTTCCGCCGCCTGCGGGAAGCCCTTATACCACCCCATGCTGGCCCCGGTAAAAAAAGACCCGTAGGGCCATGTTCGCCAGAGGGGTATTGCCTACACCGGGGTGTAGGGGCGCCTTTCCCATAAGAAAGCGGGTTACACCAATAGCCCCCCCTCACGGTGTAGCCC
Organism: Thermus sp. JCM 17653; assembly: GCA_001311585.1. GTDB lineage: Bacteria > Deinococcota > Deinococci > Deinococcales > Thermaceae > Thermus. Next base: position 2,534 of record BBBN01000080.1, on the reverse strand, counting down.
TACCCCTTTGTCCCAGGGATGGGGTAGTAAGATGGGCAGGAACCTGGGCGGGTCCTTGGGGATTTAGGGGACCCTGCTCGTGAAGAGAGGCACGAAAGGAGGGTACCTTGGCGCCCATAGCGGAGTACGTGAACATCCTGATCTACCTGGGGGTGGCCCTCTTCATCGGGGTGGCCGCCTTGGCGGTGGGGGCCGTCCTGGGCCCCAAGAAGCCGGGACGGGCCAAGCTCATGCCCTACGAGTCGGGGAACGACCCCGCCGGGGAGGTGAAGCGGTTTCCCGTCCACTTCTACGTGGTGGCCATGCTCTTCATCCTCTTCGACGTGGAGGTGGCCTTCCTCTGGCCCTACGCGGTGAGCGCAGGGGGGCTTGGCCTCTATGGGTTCTGGGGAGCTTGGGCTTCACCCTGCTCCTCTTCGTGGGCTTCCTCTACGAGTGGTGGAAGGGGGTGATGCGGTGGCACTGAAGGACCTCTTTGAGCGGGACGTCCAGGAGCTGGAAAGGGAGGGGATCCTCTTCACCACCCTGGAGAAGCTCGTGGCCTGGGGCCGGAGCAACTCCCTGTGGCCTGCCACCTTCGGCCTCGCCTGCTGCGCCATTGAGATGATGGCCTCCACCGACGCCCGCAACGACCTGGCCCGCTTCGGGAGCGAGGTCTTCCGGGCAAGCCCGCGCCAGGCGGACGTGATGATCGTGGCCGGGAGGCTCTCCAAGAAGATGGCCCCGGTGATGCGCCGGGTCTGGGAGCAGATGCCCGACCCCAAGTGGGTGATCTCCATGGGGGCCTGCGCCAGTTCCGGGGGCATGTTCAACAACTACGCCATCGTGCAGAACGTGGACTCGGTGGTGCCCGTGGACGTCTACGTCCCCGGCTGCCCCCCGAGGCCCGAGGCCCTGATCTACGCGGTGATGCAGCTCCAGAAGAAGGTACGGGGCCAGGCCTACGACGAAAGCGGCCGCAAGCTTCCGCCTGTGGCCGCCTGGAAGCGCGCGAGGGGGTGAGGCATGCGGCTTGAGCGCGTCTTGGAGGAGGCCCGGGCCAAGGGCTACCCCATCGAGGACAACGGCCTCGGCAACCTCTGGGTGGTCCTGCCGAGGGAGGGCTTCAAGGGGGCGATGGCCCGGTACAAGGAGATGGGCTTCAACTACCTGGCGGACATCGTGGGGATAGACTACCTGGACTACCCCGACCCCCGCCCCGAGCGCTTCGCCGTGGTCTACGAGCTGGTCTCCCTCCCGGGCTGGAAGGACGGGGACGGGAGCCGCTTCTTCGTGCGGGTCTACGTGCCCGAGAAGGACCCCAGGCTCCCCACGGTGACCGACCTCTGGGGAAGCGCGAACTTCTTAGAACGGGAGGTCTACGATATGTTCGGCATCGTCTTTGAGGGCCACCCCGACCTGCGCAAGATCCTCACCCCGGAGGACCTCGAGGGCCACCCCTTGCGCAAGGACTTCCCCCTGGGAGAAACCCCCACCCTCTTCCGCGAGGGCCGGTACATCATCCCAGGCGAGTTCCGGGCGGCCATCACCGGCAAGAGCCCGGGCCTCACCCTCTACAAGGGCGGGAGCCGCAAGGGCTACAGGGCCCTCTGGGCCGACCTCATGAAGGCCAAGGAGGTCAAATGAAGGACTACCTGGAGCTGGACGCCCCCCTCCCCGAGGAACCCCGGGAGCTCCGCACCGAGGTGATGACCCTGAACGTGGGCCCCCAGCACCCTTCCACCCACGGGGTGCTGCGCCTGGTGGTGACCCTTTCCGGGGAGGAGGTCCTGGAGGCGGTACCCCACATCGGCTACCTCCACACCGGCTTTGAGAAAAACATGGAAAACCGGACGTATACGCAGGTCATCACGTATACGCCCCGGATGGACTACCTCCACTCCTTCGCCCACGACCTGGCCTACGCCCTGGCGGTGGAGAAGCTGGTGGGGGCCGTGGTGCCGCCCCGGGCGGAGACCATACGGGTCATCCTCAACGAGCTCTCCCGCCTGGCGAGCCACCTGGTCTTCCTGGGGACGGGGCTTTTGGACCTCGGGGCCCTCACCCCCTTCTTCTACGCCTTCCGGGAGCGGGAGGCCATCCTGGACCTCTTTGAGTGGGTCACGGGCCAGCGCTTCCACCACAACTACATCCGCATCGGCGGGGTGAAGGAGGACCTGCCGGAGGAGTTCGTCCCCGAGCTCAAGAAGCTCCTTCAGGTCCTCCCCCACCGCATCGACGAGTACGAGGCCCTCTTCGCCGAAAGCCCCATCTTCTACGAGAGGGCCCGGGGCGTGGGGGTGATCCCGCCCGAGGTGGCCATCCACCTGGGCCTCACCGGGGGGTCTTTAAGGGCCAGCGGGGTGAACTACGACGTGCGCAAGGCCTACCCCTACTCGGGCTACGAGACCTACGCCTTTGACGTGCCCCTGGGGGAGAGGGGGGACGTGTTTGACCGGATGCTCATCCGCATCCGGGAGATGCGGGAGTCGGTCAAAATCATCAAGCAGGCCCTGGAGCGCCTCGAGCCCGGGCCCATCCGCGACCCCAACCCC
>BBBN01000079.1 GCA_001311585.1 Thermus sp. JCM 17653 | reverse complement strand
GGGTTAAAGGGATTGCAAGGCCGCCACCACCGCTTGGGTGAAGGCTTCCGTGGTGGCGTTGCCCCCGAGATCCGGGGTGCGGGGGCCCTTCTCCAGCACCAGGTCCACCGCCTCTTCCACCCGCTTGGCGGCTTCCTTCTCCCCCAGGTAGTCCAGCATCATGCCGCCGAGAGGATGGCCGCCGTGGGGTTGGCGATGCCCTTGCCCGCGATGTCGGGGGCGGAGCCGTGGACGGGCTCAAAGACCGCCGTGGTATCCCCGATGTTGGCGGAAGGGGCGAGGCCCAAGCCCCCCACGAGCCCGGCGGTGAGGTCGGAGAGGATGTCCCCCAGGAGGTTGGTGGTGACGATGACGTCAAAGCGCTCGGGACGCATGACGAGCTGCATGGCGCAGTTGTCCACGATGATGTCCTGGACGTTCACCAGGGGAAAGTCCCTGGCCACTTCCTTGACCGTGTCCAGGAAGAGCCCCTGGGTGAGGGGGAGGACGTTGGCCTTGTGGGCGATGTGGAGGGTCTTGCGAGGACGGCCCTCGGCGATCCTCAGGGCAACCCGGCCGATGCGCTCGCTGGCCTTCCGGGAGATCACCGCATCGGCGATGGCCACGTCCAGGTAGCGCCTTTCCTGCTCCACGTAAAGCCCTTCGGTGTTCTCCCGCACGATGACCAGGTCCACCCCGGGGCGGCTTTGGGGAATGGGGCGGCTTTTGGCGGGGCGGACGTTGGCGTAGAGGTCTAGCCTGCGCCTCAGGTAGCGAATGGCCCCGAAGAAGCCCGGCACCTTGCGCGTGGGACTCGTGGCCGCCCCGAAGAGGGTGGCGTGGCAGGAAAGGATCTTCTCTACGGTTTCCTCGGGGACGGAGGTGCCTCTTCGCTCAAAGGTTTCCCAGCCCGCCTCGGCCTCCACGAACTCCAGGGGAAGGCCGGTGGCCTCCAAGACCCTCCTCGCCGCCGGAACCACTTCGTGCCCGATGCCGTCGCCTTCGATCAAGCAGATGCGGTACGCCATCTGTCCTCCGGGTCAGGGGTATGACCCCCTTACGGGACTATACACTACACCGCCGGGAGAAGGGTTAGGAACGGACCGCTAAAAAGCCCAGGACCAAGGTCAGGTAGACCAGGGTCCGTAGGGCCGCCTGGCGCGGGGAAAGGCGGAAGCCCCCGGCCTTCAGGGCGCCTTCCACCACCACGCCTATGAGGCCTAGCAGAATGAAGGCATCCCCCAGGCTGATGACCTTGCGCAAAGGGGGCAGGGCGATCGCGTCTCCCAGGAAGGCAGGCGGGTGGTCTCGTCCAGAAGGGCGTGGACCGCGTCCCCTTTGGTGCGCAGGATGGCCTCAAACTCCCCGATGCCCGCCCGGTGGAGGGCGGAAAGGCTCACCGGCATATGCCCCCCGTTGGCGAAGATCACCAGGGTGTTGAGGAAAAGGCCCAACAGCACCAGGTAGAGGCTTTTCAGGTGGCGGTTCTGGTAAAGCCCGTAGCCCACCAGGAGGAGCACCAGGACCTTGGCCAGAGGTCCTGCCACCTCCGGGGGAAAGAGCCCCCGATAGGTGCCGTAGGCCAGCCCTCCTTCCAGAAGGGCGGCTAGAAGAAAGGCCCAGGCCGCTCTGAGCTCTATCCCTCCGAAGTCCTTGAGCCGGGCTCCGAGGGCGAGGGCGAGGCCGAAGCCGAAGAGAGCTGCGGCGAGGTAGAGCGTGATACCGATCCCTCCTTTGCTTCCAGGTAGGCCTGGCGGTCGCGCCAGATGGGGTTCTGCTCCCAAAGCTCGGCGAAGGCCTCCACCAGCCTGGGGTCAAACTGGTGGCCGGAAAGCTCCTGGATCTCCCTTAGGGCTTCCTCGGGGGACTTGGCCTCCCGGTAGGGGCGGCCCGCGGTCATGGCCTCGTAGGCGTCGGCCAGGCCCACGATGCGGGCCTCCTCGGGGATCTCGTGCCCGGCGAGGCGCTTGGGGTAGCCCCGGCCGTCCCAGCGCTCGTGGTGGTGGAGGATGACGTTGTAAACGAGCTGGTCAAAGGCCACCTTCCGGGCCGGGGAGAGGAGCTCGGCGCCTTGGTGGTGTGGCTTTGGATAAGGGTGAACTCCTCTTGGGTGAGGGTTCCGGGTTTGAGGAGGACCCGCTCGGGGATGGCGATCTTGCCGATGTCGTGGAGCCGGGTGGCCCGGTAGATGGCCTGGGCGTAGGCCTCGTCCCCTCCCTTCACCTTCCTGGCCAGGTCGCGGGCGATGTCCGCCACCCGCTCGGAGTGCAGGCGGGTCATGGGGTCCTTGGCCTCCAGGGCGTTCATGAGGAGCTCCAGGGTGGTGTCAAAGGCCTGCTCCAGGCGCACCTTCTCGTCCCAGTAGAAGCGGCTGTAGTAGAGGGGGATGAGGAAGAAGAGCACCGTCCACCCGCCCCAGCCTGCGAGAAGGGGTGTCTCGTAGGCCCGGGCCAGGAGGAGGGCGATGGGGGAGAGGAGGAGGTAGCTCAGGGCAAGCCAGCTGAAGTTCTTCCGCCACGCCTCACGCCAGGTAATCTTGTTGGCGAGGTGGATGGCGGTGGTCACCAGGGTGGTGTTGACCAGGAAGAAGGCCAGGGAGGCCGCGGCGATGCCCACCCCCGCGGATAGGTTCCAGGAACCGAGGTAAACGGGATTTTGCTGGAAGAACTGCCAGGCTAAGGCCGCCAGAGCAGTAGCGAGGCCATTCTGGGAGCGGTTGAAAAGCTCCTTGTACCAGGCCTTGCCTCGCCACTGGGCCAGGAAGACAAGTAAGGGGGGAAACCAGGGAGGAGTGAGCACGACCAGGGCCAAGGCAAAGAGGAAGAGCTGGCTCATGCTGGCGCTCAGGGGGAGACGAACCTCTACACGGATGCTCCAGATCAGTAGGGCAGTCCAGAAGAGAACTTCCCACAGGGTCAGGGTTAAGGGGAGGTCGCCGAATACCCTAAGCAGAAAACCCTCTGAGGCAAGAAAAGCTCCAAAGGTACTCGCTATCAGCAGAAAGAGGTTTCTAGGTGGCCAGTCTATCCTGAAGGATTGCCGGGTCATTCCGACCCAAGCTTACCATAACTGGGGGTGGATAAAGAAAAAGGTGGCCAGCAAGCTGGCCACACCGCTTTAATCCCAGAACGCAGAAGCCCCAGCCGCAAGCCCAAGAGCGATCAAGCTGCCGAGAAGAACCAACACACGCGCGATCAGCTTCTTCATCTTCATCCCTCCTTTTTCTTCCGCTTCCGGGGGGTCGGCCCCGTTTGCTTGTCTTTCACTTTAGGGGGTGGCGTCAATGCTGTCAAGAGGGGAAGAATAGGTATTGGAACGGTAAAAACTGCTTACTCGGTTACATATGCTTGGAACCAGTAAGATTTTCGCTACCCAGCTTAGCACACCCGGTGCCGGCTGGGTAGGGGTCTGGTCCGGCGGGGGGAAGCCTTCGGGGTTTGGGGGAATGGCTTACAAAATACAGGGGCCCGTGGGGAGGCAGGCCCCCACACGGACCCAAGAATGGCCTAGCTTGAACGTATCCCCAGAATGCACGGGCAATACCAGAAAATACCTTGCGAAAGCGCCCTAAGAATGCCCAATCCAAATACCGCCCCGAAATGCTGAAGACTTCCTTCGGCTTCCCACCCCCTTCGGGGGCATTGTACCAGACCTTCCGGGTGCCAGGCTACCCTCTTGGAATCCAGGACCAAAAGGGCGCCCCTAGACCTTTCCCTTTGGGCCTTGTACCCTGAGGAGCATGTACGAGGGGAAGATCCTCTACGAGGGGCTAACCTTTGACGACGTGCTCCTTTTGCCCGGCTATTCGGAGGTGCTGCCCAAGGAGGTTTCCGTCAGGACCCGGCTCACCAAGCGGCTTTACCTGAATATCCCCATTCTCTCCGCGGCCATGGACACGGTGACCGAGGCGGAGATGGCCATCGCCATGGCCCGGGAAGGGGGGCTTGGGGTCATCCACAAGAACCTCTCCATAGAGGCCCAGGCGGCCATGGTGCGCAAGGTGAAGCGCTCCGAGGCGGGGATGATCCAGGACCCCGTGACCCTCCCCCCACGGCCACCCTCGAGGACGCCGAGCGCCTCATGCGGGAGTACCGCATCGGGGGGCTTCCCGTGGTGGACCTCTACGGGAAGCTTTTGGGCCTGGTCACCAACCGCGACCTGCGCTTTGAACGGGACCTCAAGCGGCCCGTCACCGAGGTCATGACCCCCCTGGAGCGCCTCATCACCGCGCCCCCCGGGACCACCCTCGAGGAGGCCGAGGAGATCCTCAGGCGGCACAAGGTGGAGAAGCTTCCCCTGGTGGACGAGTCGGGGAGGCTAAGGGGCCTCCTGACCCTAAAGGACATCGTCAAGCGCAAGCAGTACCCCAACGCCGCCAAGGACCCCCTGGGCCGCCTGCTGGTGGGGGCGGCGGTGGGGGCCTCCAAAGACCTCCCCGAGAGGGCCCAGGCCCTGGTGGAGGCGGGGGTGGACGTTTTGGTGCTGGACTCGGCCCACGGCCACTCCAAGGGCATTCTGGAGCTCTGGCCTACCTCAAGGAGACCTTCGGCGAGAAGGTGGAGGTCATCGCCGGGAACGTGGCCACCCGGAGGGAGCCCGGGCCCTTGCCGAGCAGGGGGCGGACGCGGTGAAGGTGGGCATCGGGCCCGGTTCCATCTGCACCACCCGGGTGGTCACGGGGGTGGGGGTGCCCCAGATCTCGGCCATCCTCGAGGCGGTGGCCGGGGTGGAGGACCTGGAGGTGCCCGTCATCGCCGACGGGGGGGTCAAGTACACCGGGGACGTGGCCAAGGCCCTGGCCGCCGGGGCCCACACGGTGATGCTGGGGAGCATGCTGGCGGGCACCGACGAGGCCCCGGGAGAGGAAGTCCTGAAGGACGGGAGGCGGTACAAGCTCTACCGGGGCATGGGCTCCTTGGGGGCCATGAAGCAGGGTTCCGCCGACGCTACTTCCAAGACCCGGGGAAGGGCGGGGAGACCGAGGCCAAGAAGCTCGTGCCCGAGGGGATTGAGGGCATGGTGCCCTACAAGGGGCCGGTGGCCGACGTCCTCTACCAGATCGTGGGGGGTTTGAGGAGCGCCATGGGCTACGTGGGGGCGCCCGACATTGAAACCTTCCGCAGGAAGGCCCGCTTCGTGCGCATGACCATGGCCGGACTCATTGAGAGCCACCCTCACGACGTGGTGGTGGTCAAGGAGGCCCCCAACTACTGGCGCTAGGGCCCCTAGGGCTCGCTCCCGAAGAGCTTGTCAAAGGCCGCCTTGTCCCCCTTCTTGGGGGCGAGGCGGTAGGTGCCTTCCTTCTCCTCCACCCTGCCCTCCTGTACCAGGGCCTTCAGGGTGTCCAGAAGCTCCTTTTTGGAGAAGGGCTCCCCCTCCTCGTCCAGGTAGCGCTGGATTTCCTGGAAGGTGGCGAAGCGGAGGGCCTCGAGGGCGCGCATCACCCAAGCCTTGCGGTCCATGGCACCATCCTATTCCTCCCACCGTGGCATCCTGGGGGCATGGACCCCTACCGGGAGTACCAGGACTACGTGGTGGCCTCGAGGCTCCTCGTGGCCCAAGGGCTGTCCCTGGAGGTCCTCTCCCTATCCCGGTACGCCCGTCTGCGCCTGAAACGGCTGGAGCTTGTAAAGAAGGGCCAGTGGGGGGCTTTGGAAACCCTGGACGAACGCCTGCGCTACGGCTTTTGGACCAACCCTTGGCGGCTCAAGGAGGCCCTGAAGCGCCTGGGGAACGCTCCCTACCTGACCTCCCCCGAGGCCTTTGAGAGGCTCCTTTTCCCCGAGGAAAGGGCCCGGCTCCACTACCCTGGCCAGGCGGGGGAGTACTACCTGGGCTTTTTGCGCCTCCCCTCCCTGGTGATGGACCCTTTGGCCTTTGAGGAAGCCCTGCGGGAGCAGGAGGCTCGAGGCGAGGCCCTCCCCCTTTTCCTGAACGCTTTCCACCGCGTCTTGGGCTGAAAAGAGCCCCCGGGGGGCCTTAAAGCGTTCCCCCCACGCTACCGTGGGGGGAAGCTTTGCGTCCTGGATTTGGTGGGCGATGGTGGACTTGAACCACCGACCTCACGCTTATCAGGCGTGCGCTCTGACCAGCTGAGCTAATCGCCCCCGCACGCAACGCTTAGCATACCGAGAAGGCGTGCCCGCGTCAAGATGGAGGGCGTGGTTCGCTCAAGGAAAAACCCCGCCCTCCGAGGGCGGGGGTTTTGGTCGGGGAGGCCGGATTTGAACCGACGACCACACGCACCCCAAGCGTGTGCGCTACCAGGCTGCGCTACTCCCCGGCGCGCAAAGGTTAGTGTAGCCCGCTCCAAGCCCCCCGTCAAGTAGACTTGGGGCATGGAGATCCGGGATTTGAAGAGCCTGGTGCGCTACGATCCGGAGAAGATGGCTAAGATCCCCATCTTCCATTCGGAAAGGATGTTTTACGACCTTTACGCCCTCCTTCCCGGGCAGGCCCAAAAGGTGCACGCCCACGAGAGCTCGGACAAGGTGTACTACGCTCTGGAAGGGGAGGTGGTGGTGCGGGTGGGGGAGGAGGAGGCCCTTTTGGCCCCGGGGATGGCTGTCCTGGCCCCGGCGGGCGCCCCCCACGGGGTGCGCAACGAGTCCGCAAGCCCCGCCCTTCTCCTGGTGGTCATGGCCCCCAAGCCTAGGTTTTCACGGGGCTTTCAAGGGCCTCTCCTAAACTGAGGCCGATGGTTCAGAACCCCCCCGGGGACCTGGCTTTTCTGTCCGAGCTCTTGCGCCGCTACCCGGTGCAGGTGGTCTGGCGGGGGGTGGTTCTGCCCGAAGGCCCTTGCGGGGGGAAAAGCTTCTGGAGGAGGGGGAGGCGGCCCTTTATTGGACGGGAAGCCGCCTTCCAGGTCCCGAGACCCTCGAGCAGGCCCTGGCCCTGGTGCGCTTTTGGGCCTCCTTCCAGGTGTGGCGCAAGCGGGGGTGTGGGGGGAGATGCGGCGCAAAGGGC
>BBBN01000078.1 GCA_001311585.1 Thermus sp. JCM 17653 | reverse complement strand
CTCGAGGTCCAGGGCGTACCCCGCCCGCAGGAAGAGGGCACCCCTTGGTGCTTCCAGCCCCAGGGGCAGGGAGAGGGAGGCCCCAAGCCTCAGGCTCCACACCTCGTTGACCACCAGGGATAAGCCCAAGCCCAGCCCCAGGAGAGGCACACCGCCCCAGGGGTAGGAGACCCCCAGGGCCCAGGTGGCCACCACCAGGTCCCTTATACCCCTTTGGCGTGAATCCTTCGCCTAAGCCCGAGTACGGAAGCCCTGCGGGCCTTTTTGACCGGGGCCCCCATGCTGGCGCAAGAGCATGGGGTGGTATTAGGAGGCTCCCGCGGGCCTCCCCGTCCAGGCCCAGGGGTACCCCAGCCCCAGGCGCACCCGGGAGCGGCTCCAGAGGTCGGGAAACCGGTAGGCCAGCCCCACCCCCAGGAAAGGCCTGCCCTCCCCTCGCCAGAGGACTTCCCCTGCCTGCCCGTAGTCCCGCCTCTCCCCAAAGAGGGTGTAGCCGCCCCCCAGCCTGCCCTCCAGGAAGAGGTCTGGAGCCACCCGGTAGCTGAGACTCAGGGACAGGCTCAATCCGTGGCCCACCCGCAGGAAAGCGTAGGGGCCCCGTTCGTCCACCCCCACCCCTTGGAGGGCGGAGGGAGCATAGGCGAGGGCGAGGCGGTAGCCAGGGGCGGCTCCTCCGCCGGGCGCAAGGGGTCCACCTGGGCCAGGGCCCAGGCGGCGAAGGCCAGGAAGAGGGGCAGAAGCCTCAAGGCCCCCTCCCCCCGAGGGCCTCCAGCCGGCGAAGCCGGGAAAGCGCCCAGGAGAGCTCCCCCTCCTGGGTAGCCTTCACCCGCTCCATCTGGGCCGCCGACCGGGGAAGGGCCAGCAGGATGACCCCGGAGAAGCCCTTCTCCGTCACTAGGGCCTCTATGGGTACGATGCGCCGGCCCCAAGAGGGATCGGCGAGCAGGACCTGGGCAGGGCCGCCCCCGGGCAGGTCCACGATGCCCGCGATCACCAGGAAGTGGAGCTGGGGCTTGGTGACGTGACCGATGACCGGAAGCCCGCCCCGGCGGAAGTAGTCAGCGAGCTGCTCCAGGTTCACCCTGTAAGCCCTCACCTCGTACCCCCGCCCCTCCAGGCACCGCTTCAGGGAAAGGGCGGTAAGCCCCTCCCGTGGATCCTTCCTCGAGGCCTCCGTCTCACGCACGGCCACCTTCAGGACCTCGCCTTCCGTGGCCGGGTCGTCATAGTAGTAGGTGAGCAGGGTAGCCACCGCCGCCGCGCCGCAGGTGTACCAGTCCGTCTGGCCGATGACGTGGGTGTAGCGGAGGGTGCGGTAGGAAGATGGAGACAGGGCTTCCACTTGGCCAAAAAAAACGCCCAAAAGAGAAGTACGAGTTTCAATGTGGGGGCCATGGGGGCGTGAGCCACCTTCTGACCTGCGCCTTTCTGTGCTACCTCCTCGTAGCTCCACCCCAATTGTCCTATATAGCACCCGCTCATCCGGGCTCTGACCTGCTAGAAGTCACCCGTACGTACGCCTGCCTAAAATTTCCTAGAAAAAAATTAGTTTACCCAACAAACCTCCTCCAAAAGTAGCTATGGCAACTTTTAAGGCTTCCCACGAAGCGTAGTTAATGTCGCGTTCCACAAACAGATTGTTGTAAAGAAAAACCAAAACCGAAGCTAATAGGCTACCTACGATCACCCCCTTCGTATACGCATCTAGGACACGCATGGCATAACACCCCTAGGGACTGATCTCCCCCTGCTTCCAAAGCCATGTCCCAAGCGAACTCCAAGCTGCATTCCCAACAAGCTGAAAGACAAAATCTCCTACTCCACTCAAACCCAAGGCCTGGCTCGCAAAATAACACAAACAACCTCCTATTGAGCTCCAAAGGCCACCGAAAATGTAGCTCTCTGCATCGGCCAAAACTTGACCACCAACACCAACAATGCCACGGAGTTCCTCATCAGATAGCGCTGAGAGGGTTTGGAGCCAGAAAGGATTCGTAGAACCCTGGACCTTTCCCTGTACTTCTAGAGCCAACGTATACCCTAGAGCCAACGTATACCCCTGCGCCCCAGCGCCCACCGGGGCATAGGCCAAAAGCCCCAAGCCCATGAGCACCAAGAGGAACCTGCGCATGACTCAACCCCCCTTAAGGTGAGGTTACCACGCCCCCCCCCCCTTCCTGTCAAGAAGCCAAGGTTCAAGAAGGCGCAATCCCCCGCCCCGTCCGGTCCGGGACTGGCGAGAGGGGAAAAGGCGCGAGAAGCCTAGTACGCCTTGGCGAAGACCACCCGCTTGCCGTAGGCGGAGGGCCTGCCGCAACGGACGCAGAAGCCGTCTTCGGGTTCGGCCTCAAAGGGCACGCAGCGGGTGGTGGCGGTGGTCTCCTCCTGGATGCGCTTCTCGCAGGCCTTGTCCCCGCAGTGGAAGGCCAGGGCGAACCCCTCCTGCACCGCCTCCTTGAAGGCCTCGTAGGTATCCACCTTGCGGGTGTGGGCCTCCCGGAAGGCCAGGGCCCTTTGGTAGAGCTCCTCGTGGAAGGCGTCAAGCTTCCCGGGCAGGACCTCGAGGAGGGCGGCGAGGGGCAGGGTCTCCTTGCCCCCGAGGCGGCTCGCCAAGACCGCCTGGCCCCCCTCGAGGTCCTTGGGGCCAAGCTCCACCCGGAAGGGCACCCCCTTGAGCTCCCACTCGTGGAACTTGTAGCCCGGGGTGTGCTGGTCCCGATCGTCTAAGTGGACCCGAAGGCCCTTGGCCTGAAGGGCCTGGCGGAGGCCTTGGGCGGCCTCCAGAACCCGCTCGCGGCTTTCCTCCTTGTAGATGGGGACGATGACCACCTGGATGGGGGCGAGGCGTGGGGGCAGAACAAGGCCCCGGTCGTCCCCGTGGGTCATGATGATGGCCCCGATGAAGCGCCAGGAGAGGCCCCAGCTCGTGGTGTGCACGTACTTCACCTGGAGGTCCTTGTCCTGGAACTTGATGTCAAAGGCCCGGGCGAAGTTCTCCCCCAGGTAGTGGCTGGTGCCCGCCTGGAGGGCCTTGCCGTCTTTCATCATGGCCTCAATGGTGGTGGTGTAGACCGCCCCGGCGAACTTCTCCTTTTCGGTCTTGAGGCCCTCTATCACCGGGATGGCGGCGTACTCCCGGGCGAGCTTGGCGTAGATGGAGAGCATCCGCCGCACCTCCTCTTCCGCCTCCTCCCTCGAGGCGTGGGCGGTGTGCCCCTCCTGCCAGAGGAACTCGCTCGTGCGGAGGAAGGGCCTCGTGCGCATCTCCCAGCGCACCACGTTTCCCCACTGGTTCAAAAGCTGGGGCAGGTCCCGGTAGCTTTTGATCCACTTGGACCACATGTAGCCGATGACCGTCTCCGAGGTAGGCCGCACCGCCAAAGGCTCCTCCAGCTCCTCGCCTCCCGCGTGGGTGACCACGGCGAGCTCGGGGGAGAAACCCTCCACGTGCTCGGCCTCCTTCTTGAGGAAGCTCATGGGGATGAAGAGGGGGAAGTAGGCGTTCTGGTGGCCCGTCTCCTTGAACATCCGGTCCAGAACCCCCTGGATGTTCTCCCAGAGGGCGTACCCGTAGGGGCGGACCACGATGGTGCCCCGCACGCCCATAGTCGGCGAGCTCGGCCTTTTGGATGACCTCGAGGTACCACTCGCTGAAGTCCTGGCTCTGGGGGGTTAGGCCCTTCTCCTTCGCCATACCCGCCCATCTTACCCCAGTAAAATGGCCCCATGGACCTCTTCCCCGTCTTCAAGGAGCTCGCCCAGAAGACCCCGAGCAAGGTCCTCCTCATCGTCTTGGACGGCGTGGGGGGGCTTCCCCTGGAGCCGGGGGGGCCCACGGAGCTGGAGGCCGCCAGGACCCCGAACCTAGACCGCCTGGCGGAGGAAAGCGCCTTAGGCTCCTCACCCCCGTCTACCCGGGCCTCGCTCCCGGCTCCGGCCCCGGCCACCTGGCCCTCTTCGGCTACGACCCCTTCCGCTACGTGGTGGGCCGGGGGGCGCTAAGCGCCCTGGGCCTCGGGGCCGACTTCCGGGAGGGGGACGTGGCCCTAAGGGGGAACTTCGCCACCCTCGCCGAGGGCAAGGTGGTGGACCGTAGGGCGGGGAGGCCCAGCACCGAGGAGAACCAAAGGGTCATCGCCAGGCTCAAGGAGGCCATCCCTCAGCTGGAGGACGTGGAGGTCCACTTCTACACGGAAAGCGAGCACCGCTTCCTGGTGATCCTCCGGGGGGAGGGCCTGGAGGACAAGGTGACGGACACCGACCCCAGAAGACGGGCCTACCCCCCCTAAAGGCCCAGGCCCTGGACCCGGCCTCGGAGAAGACGGCCCGGCTCGTCAACCTGCTTTCGGAGAGGATCCGGGAGGTCCTCCAGGACGAGCCCCGCATGAACGGGGCCCTCTTCCGGGGAGCCTCCAAGAAGCCCAGCTTCCCCCGGATGGAGGAGGTCTACAAGCTCACCCCCGCCGCCATCGCCAGCTACCCCATGTACAAGGGCCTGGCCAGCCTGGTGGGCATGGAGGTCCTTCCCGTGGAGGGAGAAGGGGACGCCCTGGAGGGGAAGCTCAAGGCCCTAAGGGAGAACTGGGACCGGTACGACTTCTTCTACTTCCACGTGAAGAAGACGGACGCCATGGGGGAGGACGGAAACTTCCGGGGGAAGGTGGAGAAGGTGGAGCTCTTTGACGCCCTCCTCCCCGAGATCCTGGCCCTAGGCCCGGACGTCCTCGCCATCACGGGGGACCACTCCACCCCCGCCCTCCTCAAGGCCCATTCCTGGCACCCCGTGCCCCTCCTCCTGAAGGCCCCCTACCTGCGGGCGGACGAGGCAAAGCGCTTCACGGAGAAGGAGGCCCTAAAGGGCAGCCTCGGCCACCTCCGGGGGGTGGAGCTCATGCCCCTCCTCCTGGCCCACGCGGGGAAGCTCCTCAAGTACGGGGCCTAAAATGGGAAGACGATCCGCCACCGCCTCCTCGTGGAGCCGGGGGAGGAGGTAGCCCCCCTCCTCCTCTGGGACCCCCCTAGAGGTACCCCGCCCGCTTGAGCTCCTCCCGGACGGCCTCGAGGACCCTTTCGTAGGCCCGGTCCAGGTCCAGGCCCTTCAGGGTGGCCCCGGCGGCGGGGACGTGCCCCCCGCCCCCAAGCTTCAGGGCGATGTTCTGGGCGGAAACCCCGCCCCGGGAGCGGATGGAGACCTTCACCCCCTCTTCCCGTTTGCGGAGGAAGACCGAGACCACGCTCCCCTCCACGTAGCGGATGAGGCCCACGAAGTCGTCGGAGTCCTCTTCTTCCCGCTGGGCCTCTTCGGGGAGGTGGGCGGTGACCAGGAGCCCCCCGAAGTGGAAGGCCACCGTGGAGAGCACCTGGCCCATGAGGCGGAAGTAGGAGGGCGGGCGGAACTGCAGGCGGTCGGTGAGCTCGGCGAGCTTCACCCCGTAACCCAAAAGCTCCGCCGCCACCCGAAGGACCTCGGGGGTGGTGTTGGCGAAGCGGAAGTTCCCGGTGTCCGTGAGGATGCCCGTGAGGACGGGGGTGGCGATCTCCGCCGTCCACGCCACGCCCAAGAGGTCAATGAGGTCTTTCACCATCTGGGCGGTGGCCGCCTTGGAGGGGTCCACCACGTGGAGGTGGCCGAAGCGGGGGTTGGTGCCGTGGTGGTCTATGTTGATGACGAAGCCCTCCACGGGGACCCCCACGACCCGGGAAGGCTCGGCGCTGTCCAGGGCCACCAGGGTGGCCCCGGGAGGAAGCTTTTCCACGGGGTCGGAGTACTCCTCCTCCTTGGGCAGGAAGCGGAGGAACCTCGGGGGCTCGGCGACCCAATAGGCCTCCTTGCCCAGGGACTTGAGGGCCCGATAAAGCCCCAGGGAGCTTCCGATGGCGTCCCCGTCCGGGTCCACGTGGGTGGCGATGTAGATGGGGCCCTCCACCGCCTTCAAGACCTCGGCCACCAGGCGCATCTTTTCCCAGTACTGGGGTTCAGGGGCGTTCCCGTCCACGAAGCTAAGGTATCACGCCCTAAAGGTTCCACCCCCCGCCACCTCCAGCACCTGCCCCGTGAGGTAGGGCTCGCGGACGAAGAAGAGCACCGCCCGGGCGATCTCCTCCAGGAGGGCCAGGCGGGCCATGGGGATCTCGTGGAGGGGCTTGGAAACGGAGTTTTCCGCCACCCCCGGGGCCACCACGTTGGCGGTGATGCCCATGGCGGCGAAGCGCTTGGCGATGGCCTTGGTGTAGAGGATGACCCCCGTCTTGGCGATGGCGTAGGGGGTGATATGGGTCCGGGCGAGAAGGTTGCCCGCCCCGGCGTAGCCCAGGTTCACGATGCGGCCATGGCCCTGTTCCACCATGAGGGGAAGCACCTTCTGGGTGAGGAGGAAGGTGGCGGTGAGGTTGGTGTCCAGGATCCAGCGCCACTCCTCCAGGCTCACCTCCTCTATGGGCTTAAAGAGGTAGTCCCCCACGTTGTTCACCAGCACGCCCACGCCCCCTAGGTGGTAGCGGACCTCCTCCACCAAAGAGGCCACCTCCTCCTCCCGGGTGAGGTCGGCCCGCACCTTGATGGCCTTGACGCCCAAGGCCTCCGCTTCTTGACGGGTGGCCTCGGCCAGGGTCTCAGAGGTGCGGTAGTGGATGGCCACGGCGTAGCCTTCCCGGGCCAGGGCCAGGAGGATGGCCCGGCCGATGCCCTTGGCGCTTCCCGTCACCAACGCGGTCCTCATCCTCCCTCCAGGTAGCGCTCCAGAAGGACCCGGGTGAAGGTGTTCAAGGGGTAGGCCAGCCCCGCCTCGGGTTCCACCCAGGCCCACTCCAGGATCTCCTCGCCCGGGCGCACCTCCCCTTCCGCCCGGGCGAAGTAGTTGAGGAGGAGCATGTGGGTGGGCTTGTGGAACTCGAGGCTAAAGCGGGCTTCCTGCACCAAGGCGAAGCGGATATGGGCAAGCTCCAACCCCACCTCCTCCCGGAACTCCCGCCTCAGGGCCTCCTCCAGG